>JBBDWW010000412.1:0-1898 GCA_040902645.1 Dongiaceae bacterium
AGCGCTTCTTCAACAAGACACGGGATGAAGCAACGCAGATCATGTTGCATGTTCACCGTCGCGGAGTGGGGATCTGCGGCGTCTATACCTACGAAGTAGCGGAGACTAAGGTGACCCAGGTGATCGATTTCGCCCGACGCCACCAGCATCCGCTGCAATGCACGCTGGAAAAGGATTAAGCTTTAGATGCTGTCCCCGAATCTCGAACAGACGCTTCATCGCGCGCTCGAACTGGCTGGTGGCCGGCGGCACGAATACGCGACGCTCGAGCATCTGCTGCTGGCGCTGACCGAGGACCAGGACGCGGTCGCGGTTCTGCGCGCGTGCAATGTCGACATCGACCGGTTGCGGCGCGAGCTGACCGAGTATGTCGACGAGGGTCTCGAAGGTCTGGTGACGCCAGACGATCGCGAACCGAAACCGACCGCCGGTTTCCAGCGCGTGCTGCAGCGCGCTGCGATCCATGTGCAGTCCTCGGGCCGCGAGGAGGTCACCGGCGCCAATATTCTCGTCGCGATCTTCTCCGAGCGCGAAAGCCATGCGGTCTATTTCCTGCAGGAGCAGGACATGTCGCGGCTCGACGCGGTCAACTATCTGAGCCACGGCATCGCCAAGACCAAGGTGCGCGGCGAAGCGCGTCGCATCAGCGGCGCCGATCCCGAGGCGCAGTCCGAGAAGATCGTCAAGACCGGCTCGGAAGCGCTCGATGCCTATTGCGTTAATCTCAATGCCAAGGCGAAGGCCGGAAAGATCGATCCGCTGATCGGGCGTGAATCCGAGGTCGAGCGCACGATCCAGGTTTTGTGCCGGCGCACCAAGAACAATCCGCTCTATGTCGGCGACCCCGGCGTCGGCAAGACGGCGATCGCCGAAGGCCTTGCGCGTCGAATCGTGCAGGGAGAAGTGCCGGACGTGCTCAAGGACGCGACCATCTTCGCGCTCGATCTCGGTTCGCTGCTCGCCGGCACGCGCTATCGCGGCGATTTCGAGGAGCGGCTCAAGGCCGTGATGAACGAGCTCGAAGCCTATGACGGCTCGATCCTGTTCATCGACGAGATCCATACGGTGATCGGTGCCGGTGCCACCTCGGGCGGAGCCATGGATGCGTCGAACATCCTGAAGCCGGCTTTGCAGAGCGGGCTGCTGCGCTGCATCGGCTCGACCACCTACAAGGAATACCGGAACTATTTCGAGAAGGACCGCGCGCTGGTGCGCCGCTTCCAGAAGATCGACGTGAACGAACCGTCGATCGAGGATGCGGTCAAGATTCTGCGCGGCCTCAAGCCCTATTACGAAAAGCATCACCGCGTGCGCTATACGGCCGAGGCGATCCGCACGGCGGTCGAACTTGCCGCGCGCTACATCAACGACCGCAAGCTGCCGGACAAGGCGATCGACGTGATCGACGAGGTCGGCGCCTCGCAGAATCTGGTGCCCGAGAGCAAGCGCAAGAAGACGATCGGCGCCAAGGATGTCGAGGCGGTGGTCGCCAAGATTGCGCGCATCCCGCCTAAATCGGTTTCGCGCGACGACAAGACCGTGCTGATGAACCTGGAGCGCGACCTGAAGACGCTGGTCTACGGACAGGACAAGGCGATCGACCAGCTCGCCAGCGCGATCAAGCTCGCGCGCGCAGGTCTGCGCGAGGCGGAAAAGCCGATCGGCGCCTATCTCTTCTCCGGCCCGACAGGTGTGGGCAAGACCGAGGTCGCGCGCCAGCTCGCGATGACGCTCGGCATCGAGCTGACGCGTTTCGACATGTCGGAATATATGGAACGTCACACCGTCTCGCGGCTGATCGGCGCGCCGCCGGGCTATGTCGGTTTCGACCAGGGCGGGCTCCTGACCGATGCGATCGACCAGCATCCGCATTGCGTGCTGCTGCTCGACGAGATCGA
>JBBDWW010000413.1:0-1897 GCA_040902645.1 Dongiaceae bacterium
AGCGCTTCTTCAACAAGACACGGGATGAAGCAACGCAGATCATGTTGCATGTTCATCGCCGCGGAGTGGGGATCTGCGGCGTCTATACCTACGAAGTGGCGGAGACTAAGGTGACTCAGGTGATCGATTTCGCCCGGCGCCATCAGCATCCGCTGCAATGCACGCTGGAAAAGGATTAGGCCTGGATGTTATCCCCGAATCTCGAACAGACCCTGCATCGCGCGCTCGAGCTGGCCGGCGGCCGGCGTCACGAATACGCGACGCTCGAGCATCTGCTGCTGGCGCTCACCGAAGACCAGGATGCGGTCGCGGTGCTGCGCGCGTGCAATGTCGACATCGAGCGCCTGCGCCGCGAGTTGACGGAGTATGTCGACGAAGGCCTCGAAGGCCTGGTGTCGGACGACGAGCGCGAGCCGAAACCGACTGCCGGATTCCAGCGCGTGCTGCAGCGCGCCGCAATTCATGTGCAATCGTCCGGCCGCGAGGAAGTGACCGGCGCCAATATCCTGGTTGCGATCTTCTCCGAGCGCGAGAGCCACGCCGTCTATTTCCTGCAGGAGCAGGATATGTCGCGGCTCGATGCGGTCAATTATCTCAGCCACGGCATCGCCAAGACCAAGGCGCGCGGCGAAGCGCGGCGCATCGGCGGCGCCGATTCCGAAGCGCAGGCCGAGAAGGTCGTCAAGACCGGCTCGGAAGCACTCGATGCCTATTGCGTCAACCTCAATGCCAAGGCGAAGGCCGGCAAGATCGATCCGCTGATCGGCCGCGATGCCGAGGTCGAGCGCACGATCCAGGTTTTGTGCCGGCGCACCAAGAACAACCCGCTCTATGTCGGCGATCCAGGCGTCGGCAAGACTGCGATCGCCGAAGGGCTCGCGCGCCGCATCGTCAACGAGGAAGTGCCCGAGGTGCTGAAGGACGCGACCATCTTCGCGCTCGATCTCGGCGCGCTGCTTGCCGGCACGCGCTATCGCGGCGATTTCGAGGAACGGCTCAAGGCGGTGATGAACGAGCTCGAAGCCTATGACGGCTCGATCCTGTTCATCGACGAGATCCATACGGTGATCGGTGCCGGTGCCACCTCGGGCGGAGCCATGGATGCGTCGAACATCCTGAAGCCGGCTTTGCAGAGCGGGCTGCTGCGCTGCATCGGCTCGACCACCTACAAGGAATACCGGAACTATTTCGAGAAGGACCGCGCGCTGGTGCGCCGCTTCCAGAAGATCGACGTGAACGAACCGTCGATCGAGGATGCGGTCAAGATCCTGCGCGGTCTCAAGCCCTATTACGAAAAGCATCACCGCGTGCGCTACACGGCCGAGGCGATCCGCACCGCGGTCGAGCTCGCCGCGCGCTACATCAACGACCGCAAGCTGCCCGACAAGGCGATCGACGTGATCGACGAAGTCGGCGCCTCGCAGAACCTGGTGCCCGAGGCCAAACGCAAGAAGACCATCGGCGCGAAGGATGTCGAGGCGGTCGTCGCCAAGATTGCGCGCATCCCGCCCCGATCGGTCTCGCGCGACGACAAGACCGTGCTGATGAACCTCGAGCGCGATTTGAAGACGCTGGTCTACGGCCAGGACAAGGCGATCGACCAGCTCGCGAGCGCGATCAAGCTCGCGCGCGCGGGTCTGCGCGAGGCGGAAAAGCCGATCGGCGCCTATCTCTTCTCCGGCCCGACGGGCGTCGGCAAGACCGAAGTCGCGCGCCAGCTCGCCTTGACGCTCGGCATCGAACTCACCCGCTTCGACATGTCGGAATATATGGAGCGCCACACCGTCTCGCGGCTGATCGGCGCGCCGCCGGGCTATGTCGGCTTCGACCAGGGCGGGCTTTTGACCGATGCGATCGACCAGCATCCGCATTGCGTGCTGCTGCTCGACGAGATCGA
>JBBDWW010000414.1:0-1895 GCA_040902645.1 Dongiaceae bacterium
CGGCCTGTGGGACAATACCAAGGCGATTCTCGAGCGCGGCCGCGACGCGATCGTCGATGACATCAAAAAGTCGGAGCTGCGCGGGCGCGGCGGTGCCGGTTTCCCGGCTGGGCTCAAATGGTCGTTCATGCCGAAAGATACCGGTGGGCGGCCGTCTTATCTCGTGGTCAATGCCGACGAATCCGAACCCGGCACCTGCAAGGACCGCGAGATCCTGCGCTTCGATCCGCACATGCTGATCGAAGGCTGCCTCGTCGCCGGCTTCGCGATGGGCACGACCGCCTGTTACATCTATATCCGCGGCGAGTTCTTCCTTGAGGCGCAGCATCTCCAGCACGCGATCGACGAGGCCTACGAGGCCGGGCTGATCGGCAAGAATGCCTGCGGTTCCGGTTTCGATTACGAGATCTATCTGCATCGCGGCGCCGGTGCCTATATCTGCGGCGAAGAGACCGCTTTGCTCGAAAGTCTCGAAGGCAAGAAGGGCCAGCCGCGTTTGAAGCCGCCTTTCCCGGCCGCGTGTGGGCTCTATGGCTGCCCGACGACGGTCAACAATGTCGAAACGATCGCGGTCGCACCGACCATCCTGCGGCGTGGCGTTGCCTGGTGGTCGGCACTCGGGCGGCCGAAGAACACCGGTACCAAGCTCTTCTGCATCTCCGGGCATGTGAACGACCCGTGCAATGTCGAGGAGGAGATGGGCATTCCGCTGCGCGAGCTGATCGAGAAGCACGCCGGCGGCGTGCGCGGCGGCTGGGACAATCTGCAGGCGATCATTCCGGGGGGCGCGTCGGTGCCGTGTTTACCGAAGCCGATTTGCGACAGCATCCTGATGGATTTCGACAGTCTGCGTGAAGTGAAGTCCGGCCTCGGCACCGCGGCGGTCATCGTGATGGACAAATCGACCGACATCGTGGCCGCGATCACGCGCCTTTCGCATTTCTACATGCATGAGAGCTGCGGCCAGTGCACGCCCTGCCGCGAAGGCACCGGCTGGATGTACCGTGTCATGCAGCGTCTCGTGAAAGGGGATGCCGACACCAACGAGATCGACATGCTTGAGGCGGTCACGCGCCAGATCGAGGGTCACACGATCTGTGCGCTCGGCGATGGGGCGGCATGGCCGATCCAGGGGCTGATCCGGCATTTCCGCCCGGAGATCGAGAAGCGGATCGATGCGTTTCGCGGCACACGGCGCGTGGCGGCGGAGTGAACATCATGCGGATCGAACGCAAACGCGAAGTCATGGAGATCGTCGAGGCCGATGTCGCCGGGTCGAGCTATCGCGACGTCAATCTGTCGGAATCCCGCTTCGAAGACGTGAACATGTCGCGGGTCAATTTCAGCCAGGCGAATCTGTCCGGCGTCACGATCGACGATTCGACGATGCCGGGCGCCCGTTTTCACAACATGAATCTCTCGGGCAGTAATTTCGACGACGTCAACATGCGGCATGTCGTCATCGAGAACGCGACGCTGACGTCGCTCAACATCCGCAACTGCAAGATCGACGGCATGGCGATCGATGGCGTGCTGGTCAGCGACATGCTGAGCGCCTATCGGGCGAGCGGCGCGGGGAAGGGCTAGGCGATGCCGAAACTGACCATCGACGGGCGCGAGATCGAAGTCGAACCGGGGCTGACGGTGCTGCAGGCCTGCGAACTCGCAGGCGCCGAAGTCCCGCGCTTCTGCTATCACGAGCGGCTGTCGATCGCCGGTAATTGCCGTATGTGCCTGGTTGAAATGGAGAAATCGCCGAAGCCCATCGCATCCTGCGCGATGCCGGTGGGCGAAGGCATGGTGATCCGCACCAATTCGAAGATCGCCCGCGACGCGCGCAAGGGCGTGATGGAATTCCTGCTGATCAACCATCCGCTCGACTGCCCGATCTGCGA
>JBBDWW010000415.1:0-1894 GCA_040902645.1 Dongiaceae bacterium
ACGCCGTCCGGACCCGTCGCCATCCGCGCGAAATGCGCCGGCTCGTAGACCGGCAGGTTGCCCTTGTCGAAATCGGCGCGGTCGGCGGCAGCATCGTCGCTCTGAAGCGCGATCATCGACAAACCTTCGCGCTCCTTCAGGTAGTCGCGGTTGAATGCACCGAACGAGAAGCGCGTCGCCGTCGCCTCCGGGATCGCGGCCGGATCGGCGACTGCCAAAAGCTCCAGGTACGACCCGTCCATCAGCGCGAGCGAATTCCCGGTCCCGAACGGATGCCGCGCCGGCGGCGTCAGCGTGAAGCCCAGCCGCCGATACGTCTCCCGCGCCGCGTCGAGGTCGCGAACGGTGAGGACGAGATGGTCGATAGCTCTGGGCTTCATTCGGAACGAGTCTAACACGGCCTGAACGAAGGCCAACCGGCGGCATCTGCCGCACGAGCCGGCTAATTCGGCGGCGGGCACGCCGTCAGCGCGCGTCTAGGCTGTTCGGGTTTCCGTCGTGGCTAGGACGTCGGCGGCAATCGCACCGATTCGAGGTCTACGCCATCGACCATCGCTTGTGCCTGGAGATCTGGCGGCAGCGGTTCTCGCCAGCATGTCGCCCGCTCGCGTGAGACGGAGCTGTCCAGATAGTCGTTGTCGAACGTGATGTTCACGTTTTGCCAGACATCGGTGTAGCCGTCGGGAAGGAAATGCTTCACCGCGAAAAGTGTCGGACGACGGTCTCCGAAGGCAGAGCGCTGAATCAGGATTCCCCCAGGAACCACAACTCCCCTTGCGGCCAGTTCCTTCTTGTTCAGCAAGACATCGCCGACGAATCTCGGCCGCTCGCGGTGGGGTATTGCCGACATCTCTACCATGAGCGCCTTGAAAGGCTCCGACGTTATGAAGCGAATGATCTTGTCATAGTAGGTCCGCATCACGGCCTGGAGCTCCGCCTGACTGTAGGACAGGTGCGGATAGGGAGTCGATGCGGGTTGACGAACGCTCATGAGCGAACCCCTGCATGACGTGAAAGGCGGTTCCTGAGGGGCGCCCGATCCAGGCGCCCCCGAATTTTGGGCAACGATTTCAGGTCGAACCGCCGGCACATCCGCACACTGTCGCCGCGCCCCCACCGGCGCAGGCCCCCCATGCCACCGTGCCGTCGTCGATATCGCCAATCATGCGCGGCGGCTTGATCTCCACGCGCATCCCGCTCCCGGCGTCTTCGAACACGCGGCTCGTCAGCCGGAAGTCGTCCGGTATGGTCGCGCCGGCGGAGCGTAGACTCTCGATGGACAACAGATTGGCTGCGTCCTCGAAAGTCGCGCCCGCGGCGGCGCGCTCGCGGAACTGGCGCATGCCTTCGACAAACTTCGGCGAGGTGATCGTTTCGATGAGGTTGCTGGTGATGGCGGTCAGGCGTTCGCGATCCAATTGACCCTTCACCAGGAGTTTTTCCCGGTCGAGTCCGGCGATCCTGCTTTCAAGAGACTTCTGTAGATCAACGTTCGGCATGCGTCCCTCCCAGGCGTTAAAGACCGAAGTGCACGTATGTGAACCGAGTAATCTACTATTACATGTATTCTCATATTTGGCAACTTAAGATAGACAGCGCCAAACGAACCGACTTCGTTGGTTCGCTCATGGCGTGATCGATCGCGCTGGCAGCGGTCGTTACACCAGCCGCGATTGCTCCACCGCCGCCGCAATAAAAGATGCAAACAGCGGGTGCGGCTGGAAGGGGCGCGATTTCAGCTCCGGGTGATACTGCACGCCGATGAACCACGGGTGGCCCTCGATCTCGACGGTCTCCGGCAGCAGCCCGTCCGGCGACAGGCCGGCGAAGCGGATGCCGTGCTGCTCGAGGCGGTCGCGGTAGTTGATGTTGATCTCGTAGCGGTGGCGGTGGC
>JBBDWW010000416.1:0-13057 GCA_040902645.1 Dongiaceae bacterium
AGCGCGCACCGATGCGGGCGCGAGATCGGGCGTGCGCGGATCGGCGACCGGTGCGGCCGGCCGCGCTTCCGGGACCGGCACGGCTTCCGGCCCGGTCGTGAGCGCGGCTTCGGCATCGAGCGTCGCATTCGCGCGCTCGATCAGATTGAGCATGGCATTGAGATCGGGCCGCTCGGCCGCTTCGACGCTGCGCCACGGCAGCGCACGTGCCGCATCGGCGACCGGCTGGCTGAAACAGAGCGCGACGATGCCCGAAAGGCCGCGTTCGACCGCCTCGCGTTGATCGCCGAGTTCTTTGATCAGATTGACGAAGGTCTCCGCCGTGCGCGGCGAGAACAGCAGCACCATGTCGATCTGCCGTTCACTCAGCCGCTGCAGCAATTGCGGCGAGAGCGCATCGGCCTGCACCGCCTCGTAGATCACCTCGCGGCGCAGATCGAAGCCGGCATCGGCGATTTGCGTTGCGAGTTCGCCGGCAACGACGGAGCCGGCACCGTGAAACAGCGGCCCGTCTTCCGGCTTCAGACGATGCCGCACCATCCGGACGAGCCCGGCCACGTCGCCGTCGGCCGCTTCGACATTCTTGAAACCGAGATTGCGCGCAACGCGCGCCGAGGCTTCGCCGGTCGTGAAGAGCGGCAGGTCGCGCCGCCGATCGAGCGCGGCAAAGGCGCGGATGCCGTTCGACGAGGTAAACAGCAGGGCCTGCACGCCCGTCACGTCGAAGGCCACATCGCGGATCGGCTTGATGCGCAGCATCGGCTCGATCAGGACGCGCAGGTCCCGCGCGCGCAGCGTTTCCGCCAGCGGCAGCGCGTCTTCCTCGGGGCGGGTAATGAGAACGGTCCGTTTCATGAAGTCTCCAGTCTGGCAAGAAACGCGGCGCCGGCCCGGGCCTTGAGGCGGCGGCCAAGCTCGGCCCCCATCATAACCGCGGCAGCCGCCTCGGCGTGATCCTCGATGCGGTGAATTTCGCTGCCATCGGGCAGCGCCAGCAGGGCCCGAATCCGCCATCGGGCGGCAAGACCGGTGCCTTTATGGGCGCCGCCCGGGCCGGTCGCAGCCGGTTCGGCATAGACGGCAATCGGGGTGCGACAGGAACCGTCGAGTTCGGCAAGACAGGCGCGCTCGGCCTCGACCGCGAGCCGGGTCGGCGCATGGTCGATTGCCGCCAGCAGGGACGCGAGATCGGCATCGTCGGCACGAATCTCGATACCGATCGCGCCCTGGCCGGGTGCCGGCAGGATGTCGTCGGCCGAGAGCGGTGTGCCCGGCAACGGATCGAGCCCAAGCCGCTTCAATCCGGCCAGCGCCAGCAAGGTCGCATCGACATGGCCCTCGGCCAGTTTGGCGAGGCGGGTTTCGACATTGCCGCGCAACAGTCGCACTTTTAGATCGGGCCGTTGCGCCAGAACCTGTGCCTGGCGGCGCAGCGAGGCGGTGCCGAGCGCGGCACCCTGCGGCAGCGCGGCAATCGACGACGCGGTCTTTGCAACCAGCACATCGCGCGGATCTTCGCGCGGCAGCATCGCCCCGATCGTCATGCCGGGCCGCAGCTGCGTTTCGACATCCTTCATCGAATGCACGGCCATATCGATGCGGCGATCGGCAAGCGCTTCCTCGATCTCCTTGGTGAAGAGACCCTTGCCGCCGATATCGGAAAGCCGGCGGCCTTGTTCGCGATCGCCTGTGGTGCGGATTTCGACGATCTCGATTGCGCCGGGCGCGCGCCATTCGGCATGCGCCGCCACGAGGGCGCTGCGCACCGCATCGGCCTGGATGAGGGCCAGCCGGCTGCCACGCGTGCCGATGCGCAGCACGCCGCGCCGTTCGGGGTTGATGGTCATGCAGCAGGATTAGCGGGGCTGCGGCAGCGGTGCAAGGATGTGGCGCAAATGCGCGGCGCTGCCCCCTTACAGAACCAAGGCCGCTGCGCTGGCGGTCACCGGGCCGCGTCACTAGATTGAGCCCAGACCGGCAAGGCCATGCCCGATCCCGCTTGAATCCGATTTTGGAATCCGTTTTATCGGGGAGCTTCGTTACAGGTGATCGTCCTCGGCATCGAAACCAGTTGCGACGAGACCGCTGCCGCGATCGTGCGCGACGACCGCACGATCCTCGCCGATCTGGTGCTCTCGCAGCTCGCCGATCATCGGCCCTATGGCGGCGTCGTGCCCGAGATCGCCGCGCGCAGCCATCTCGAACATCTCGACGGGCTGATCGATGCGGCGATGCGCAAGGCGGGCGTCTCCTATGACGCGCTCGATGGCATCGCCGCGACCGGCGGGCCGGGGCTGATCGGCGGCGTGATCGTCGGTGTCACGATGGCGAAGGCGATTGCGGCGGCCGCCGGCAAACCGTTCCTCGCGATCAACCATCTCGAAGGCCATGCGCTGAGCGCGCGGCTTTCCGACGCAATCGAATTTCCCTATCTGCTGCTGCTGGTCTCGGGTGGCCATTGCCAGTTTCTGATGGTCGAAGATGTCGGCCGCTATAAGCGGCTCGGCACCACGCTCGACGATGCCGCGGGCGAGGCCTTCGACAAGGCGGCGAAGCTGCTCGGCCTCGGCTATCCCGGCGGCCCGGCGATCGAACGCGCCGCGGCCCGCGCGACCGCGCGCGGCGAAACCGGATTGGGCATCGATCTGCCGCGACCGATGAAGGGCCGACCGGCGCCGGATTTTTCGTTCTCAGGTCTGAAGACGGCGCTCCGCCATCTGGTCGCGGCGCGCGGCGGCGGCGAGGCGATCGATGCCGACTGGCGCGAAGCCTATGCGCTTGCCTTTCAGAATGCGGTGGTCGAAACATTGGCCGATCGCAGCCAGGCGGCGATCCGCGTTGCCATGCAAGGCGCGCAGAAGCCCGTCGCCTTCGTGGTGGCCGGCGGTGTTGCCGCCAACCGGTCGGTGCGTACGGCGCTTGCCGCCGTCGCCGAACGCAACGGGTTGCGCTTCGTGGTGCCGCCGCTCGAACATTGTACCGACAATGCGGCGATGATCGCCTGGGCCGGCATCGAGCATCTCAAGCGCGGGAAAACCAGTGCGCTCGATTTCGCGCCGCGGCCGCGCTGGCCGCTCGATCCCGATGCGCCGAAACGGGGCGGCGCCGGCGTGAAGGCCTGAGCGCGACCGATCAGGCGGCCTGCGGCAGATCCTTGAGGCAGCCGCGGAACGGCACCATGCGGCGGCGTTTTTCATCCCATAGCGCATAGCGGCTTTGCTTCAACCCCTGCCAGAGCGTGAGCTCGGGCGCGGATTGCAAAACCGGGCTCGCATCGTGGCAGGACTGCAGCCGGTAGTTCGGAATCCGCGGATTGAGATGATGGATATGATGCAGGCCGATATTGCCGGTGAACCATTGCAGCAGTTTCGGCAGTCGCAGATGCGAGGAACCTTCGATCGAAGCCGCTTCATGTGTCCAGTTTGTCTGACGCGTCCAGAAGCTCGTCTCGAAGCGATGCTGCACCGAGAACAGCCACACGCCGATGATCGAAGCGAGCACCATGATCGGAAGTTGCACCAGTGCTACGGTCCAGCCGAGCAGCAGGAACAGGCCGCCGAACATCAGCACGAGCATGAGATTGGTGAGGTAGATTCCCATCCGCTCGCGATGCCATGCCTTCGGCGAATCGAACGGCAAACGATAGAGCACGAGGAAGACCAGCGGCGGCAGCAGGATGTTCTGCACGAGCGGGTGGCGGACCGTGCGATAGAGCAGGCGGCCGCGCCGGTCGAGCGCACGATACTCGTCGACCGTCATGCAGGACGAATAGATGTCGGCACCGCTGCTGCGCTGATCGAGATTATTCCAGATGCGGTGGTGACCGGCATGGTGGCGCCGCCACGACGCGTAGGGCGTCAGCGTGAACAGGCTGCAGACCCAGCCCGTCAGTCGGTTCGCGGCGCGCGAGCGGAAGAACGAGCCGTGGCCGCAATCATGCTGGATAATGAAGATGCGCACCATGAAGCCGGCGGCCAGCAGCGATAGCGGCAGCGCGATCCAGAACGAAATCGACGCGGCAAAATACATCGCAACGCAGACCGCAAAAAAACCACCGAAGGAGGTGGCCATTTGCGCGATGCTGCGCCGGACACTCGGCACCTGGAATTCGTTGAGGATCGATTGTCGCGAGGGAGCTGCGCCGGACGATGCCGGGGCGGGCGCAAAAGCGGGCGAGCCCGCATCGGGGGATAGCTGATTCATGTTTCGGCGGCTCTCTTCCGGCCGGGGAGGGGATCGCCGAAGCGCAGAAACGCATCAAGGCAGCGAGCGGCGGAAATCTGCGCCGAAACGCAGGAACCTCAATGTCGGCGCTGTGGGGCGGCATTACAATGCAAATATCCCGGCCGAGCGAAAATGCCTTGCGCAGAGCCGGTTTTGCCCCGTCATTTCGTCGCGAGCGACAGCTTGGAGCAGCGGGACGCTTTGCGCTAGGCTCGCCACCGCATTCTGCCGCCACGATCCCCACGCACCAGCAGGAACGAAAATCCGATGCAATTCATGATCTACTGTCTCGACAAGCCCGGCCACGCCCATGTCCGCGCCGACAACCGCGCCGCTCATCTCGACTATCTGAAGAGCGGCTGGATTTCGAAGGTGATCGTGGCCGGCCCGCTGCTGACCGAGGACGGCAACACGATGATCGGCAGCCTCCTGACGATGGAGTTGGTGGACCGGGCCGAGGCCGAACGCTTCTGCGCCGACGATCCGTATAACAAGGCCGGCCTGTTCGCGAGCGTCACGGTCCGGCCATGGAAGAAGGTTCTGCCGTAATGGCCTACTGGCTGATGAAATCCGAGCCGTCGAAATATTCCTGGGCGCAGCTCTTGAAGGACAAGCGGACGCGCTGGGATGGCGTGCGCAATCATCAGGCCGCGAACAATCTGAAGGCGATGAAGAAGGGCGACAAGATCTTCTTCTATCATTCCAACGAGGGGCTGGAGATCGTCGGCATCGCCGAGATCGCGAAGACCTATTATCCCGATCCGTCCGATCAGACGGGGCGCTTCGGCATGGTCGACGTGACGCCCATCGAGCCGCTCAAGACGCCCGTGACGCTTGTCCAGATCAAGGACGATCCGAAGCTCCGCCATCTGCCGCTGGTGACACATTCGCGGCTTTCGGTGTCGCCGGTCGATGCCGATGCCTGGCGCCATATCTGCAAGCTGGGCGGCGTCGCCGCCTAGGGCGCGGGCGACGCATGCAAGCAGCCGCGCGAACGCGAGCGACCCTCTGCCGGCTCGACGAGATTCCCGACGGCACCGCGCGCGGCTTCGTCGTCGAAACCGGCGAACCCGACAACCGGCAGCGCCTCGATCTCTTCGTGCATCGCAGCGGCGAGACGATCGTCGCCTATCGCAACAGCTGCCCGCATCAGGGCACGCCACTCGAGCTGGTGCCGGACCGGTTCATGACCCGCGACCGCAAGCGCTTTCTCTGCACCACTCATGGCGCGCAGTTCCGCCTGCATGACGGGCTGTGCACGACCGGTCCCTGCAAGGGAAAATATCTGACGCCGTTGATTGTCGAACGCGATGGCGGCACGCTTTTGCTGGTTATTCCGGACTGAACCGATGCCGCGCGCGGCGCGGCAGTCGCACCGATCAACTTAATCCTCGCCCTGAAAATGCCCCGAATTTGCCGCGCCCGCGCTGAACCGCGGCCATCGCCCGGTCGGGATCGCACGCGATCCTCGATCCCGTTCTTCAGGGGATCATTCATCAGGGGGTTACTCATGGCCGATCATGACGCCACCGCGCCGGGCGAAGTCCGGCCGGAACCGATGCCCGCACAGCCGTCCGGCTTGTATGCGGCACTGACCCGCGGCGCGCTGCCGCGCTTGCTGTTTCTGGGATTGCTCGTGGTGCTGCTCGCGATCCCGCTCGGCATGGTGCGTTACGTGCTCGACGACCGCACCGGCCGGCAATGGGAAGTCGAGACGCTGATCGCCGAACAATGGGGCGCCGAACAGACGATCGCCGGCCCGGTCATTCGTGTGCCCTATATCGAAACCGTCACGGTGACGCGGAACAACGAACCGATCGTGCAGGAGCGTCGCCATATGCTCGAGTTCCTGCCCAATACTTTGTCGGTCGATACGCAGATCGCGACCGAAACGCGTGGCAAGGGCCCCTATCGCATTCCCGTTTACGGTGCCGAGGTCGCGCTGCGCGCCGGATTCGCCTTGCCCGATCTCGCCGCGCTCGGCATCGAGAACGTGCGCTTTTTGTGGGACGAAGCGGTGGTCGCGGTTGCGATCGCCGATCCGAGCGCGCTGCGCGGCGCGACGATCCGCATCGATGGCAACGGCGGCGCCGTCGAACCGGGCTTCGCGCCCGGCACCAGCGGCGTTGCCGGATTTCATGCCGGATTCGATGCCGCGCGCAATGGCGGGTTCGGCGAGACGCGCAATGTCTTCGTATCGCTCCGCTTCAACGGCATGGCCTCGATCTCGACCGTGCCGCTCGGCGCGCAGACCAGCGTGCATATCGCCGGCGACTGGCCGCATCCGAACTTCGACGGCAGTTTCCTGCCGATCGAACGGGAGATCACCGCAACCGGGTTCGATGCGCGCTGGGAGGTGGCAAGCCTCGCCCGCGTTATTCCCTCGGCGATGATCGACGGCAGTGTGGTGACGACGGCAATGCAAGGCTATGCGACCGACCGGCTCGGCGTGCGGCTCGAAACGCCGATCGACGTCTATGCCCAGGTCGACCGCGTTCTGAAATACGGCATCGTCGTCATCGGGCTCACTTTCGCTGCGATCTTCGTGGTCGGCGTGCTGCGCAATCTGCGCGCGCACGCCGTGCAGTATCTGCTGGTCGGCGGTTCGATCACGCTCTTCTATCTGATGCTCCTGGCGCTGGCCGAACATGTCGCCTTCCCGATCGCCTATGCGGCGGCGGCATTGCTCGATCTTGCCGCGGTCGCGCTCTATGTCGGCCGCACCGTCAGCCGCATGGCCGGCATGGTCGTTGCGCTGCTGCTCGGGCTGGTGCGCGGCTTCATGTATCTGCTGCTGCAGCAGGAGGATCTGAGCCTGCTGATCGGAAGCCTCGGTCTCTTCCTTGCGCTCGCGGCGGTCATGTATGCGACGCGCAATGTCGACTGGTACCGGCTCGGCCTGCCAACCCGCTCCCCCGGTAGCCATGCCGTGGCCGGGATGCCTGCCAGCGCCTGACAACAATAGCCGGTCGTTCGGGCGTTAGCGGGCAAGAGACGGCGTCTTTCGACCGGTCATGGTCGGAAGGCGCCGCCTCGCTCATTTTCGGCGCGGCACTCCCTTGAGGCGCGTTGCGGCAGGAGTCCATAATCCCGCCTTCCGGCGGCCGATGCGAGCGGCCGGGCATCGTCCAACCGAGCCGCACGGGTGATTTTCATGACCGACCAGCACGTCTTTCCGGTGCCGAAGGAATGGGCCAAGAGGGCCTGGATCGACGAGGCCAAATATTTCGAAATGTACGAGCGCTCCATTCGCCACCCCGAGCAATTCTGGGCGGACGAGGCGAAGCGGCTCGACTGGATCAGGCCGTTCACCAAAGTGAAGGACACCGACTTTACCGGCGAGGTGCGGATTCGCTGGTATTACGACGGCACGCTCAATCTTTCGGCCAACTGCATTGATCGCCATCTCGCGAAGCGCGGCGATCAGATCGCGATCATCTGGGAGGGCGACGATCCGAAGGACGATCGCAAGATCACCTATCGCGAGTTGTACGATCAGGTCTCTCGCCTTGCGAACGTGCTGAGGGAACGCGGCGTCAAAAAGGGCGACCGGGTTACGATCTATATGCCGATGATCCCGGAAGCCGCCTATGCGATGCTTGCCTGCGCGCGGATCGGAGCCATTCATTCGGTGGTGTTTGGCGGCTTCTCGCCCGACAGCCTGATGGGCCGCATCCAGGATTGCGAATCGAACTGTGTCATCACGGCCGACGAGGGCGTGCGCGGTGGCCGCAAGATTCCGCTGAAGGCGAATACCGACAAGGCGCTCGAGAAATGTCCCGGCGTGAAGACCTGCATCGTGGTCAAACGCACCGGCGGCACGGTCGACTGGGTCGAGGGCCGCGACGTCTGGTATCACGAGGCTTGCGCGCGCGTGCCGGGCGAATGCAAGCCGGAAGAAATGAACGCCGAAGATCCCTTGTTCATTCTCTACACGTCGGGCTCGACCGGAAAGCCGAAGGGCGTGCTGCATACGACGGGCGGCTACGGCGTGTTCGCCTCGCTCACGCATCAATATGTGTTCGACTATCACGACGGCGATATCTACTGGTGTACCGCCGATGTCGGCTGGGTAACCGGTCACAGTTATATCGTCTACGGGCCGCTCGCGAACGGGGCGACGACGCTGATGTTCGAGGGCGTGCCAAACTATCCCGACGCTTCGCGTTTCTGGCAGGTCTGCGACAAACACAAGGTCAACATCTTCTACACCGCACCGACAGCGATCCGCGCGCTGATGCGCGAAGGCGAAGCGCCGGTGAAGAAGACCTCGCGCACGTCCCTTCGGCTGCTCGGTACGGTCGGCGAGCCGATCAATCCGGAAGCCTGGCTCTGGTATTACAACGTGGTCGGCGCGGCGCGCTGCCCGATCGTCGATACCTGGTGGCAGACCGAAACCGGCGGCATTTTAATTTCGCCGCTGCCCGGCGCGACGCCGCTGAAACCTGGCTCGGCAACACGTCCCCTGTTCGGCGTGCGCCCCGAGATCGTCGATGCCGACGGCAAGATCGTCGCCGGCGTAGGCCAGGGCAATCTCTGCCTCACCGATAGTTGGCCCGGACAGATGCGCAGCATCTACGGCGATCATAAGCGTTTTGCCGAAACCTATTTCAGTGCATACCCCGGAAAATATTTCACCGGCGACGGCTGCCGCCGCGACGAGGACGGCTATTACTGGATCACGGGCCGCGTCGACGACGTGCTCAACGTGTCCGGCCATCGCATGGGCACGGCCGAAGTCGAAAGCGCGCTGGTCGCACATCCGAAGGTCGCCGAAGCCGCCGTCGTGGGCTATCCGCACGACATCAAAGGCCAGGGCATCTATGCCTATGTGACCCTGATCGTCGGCGAAGCCTCGTCCGAGGCGTTACGCAAGGAGCTCGTGCTGTGGGTCCGGAAAGAGATCGGACCGATCGCGCAGCCGGATCTGATCCAGTGGGCGCCGGGCCTGCCCAAGACGCGGTCGGGCAAGATCATGCGCCGCATCCTGCGCAAGATCGCCGAGAACGATTACGGCAATCTCGGCGACATCTCGACCCTGGCCGACCCCGCCGTGGTGCAGGACCTGGTCGATAACCGGATGAACAAATAGGCGAGGCCCACCCGCTAGGGGCCGCGCACCGAGCTGGATTCGGGCCGGACGGGAAAGCCGCCCGGCCACGGCCTTTCACATAATCGGGCTCATAACCGGTTCGTCGCCCGATTTTTAACCCGCTGTGGCGCCGAGCGCGGCTGGCGCCCGACCGGCGGCTGCGCTATATCCCCGCCCGCATTGCCTTTGCGCAAAACCCGCCCGAAAGACGCCCCCATGACCAGCCGCCCCGAAGCCGACGCCGAGCGCGCCGAATTCGATCGGGTCAACAAGACCTACTGGGATCAGCTGACCGCGCTGCATGCCGAGGGCGACGCCTATCGCGTGCAGCAGTTTCTCGGCGGCGCCTGCATCCTCGACCCGCTGGTGCGCTCGGAGATCGGCGACATCGCGGGCAAATCGCTGATCCATCTGCAATGTCATTTCGGGCTCGACACGCTGTCGCTCGCGCGGCTTGGCGCCACCGTGACCGGCGTCGATTTTTCGCCGAAGGGAATCGAAACCGCGCGCCGACTTTCCGCCGAAAGCGGCGTCGCCGGCACGTTCGTCGAATCGCGTATCGAAGATGCACCGGCCAGGATCGCGCAGAAATTCGACATGGCGTACGTCACCTGGGGGGCGCTCAACTGGCTGCCCGACCTCGCGGCCTGGGCGAGCACCGTGGCGCACGTATTGAAGCCGGGTGGATTCCTGTACCTCGCCGAATTCCATCCGCTAGCCCAGGCGATCGACATGGACGAGACCGGCGCCAACGGCATGCTCGCGATCCGCTATCCGATGGTCGGCAAGGCCGAGGCGCACCGCTGGGAGACCGCGACCGACTATGCCGACGAGGCAACGCCCCTCCAGCACAACGCGACCTGGGAATGGAATCACGGACTCGGCGAGGTGATCGGCGCGCTGCTCGGCGCCGGCCTGCGGCTCGCCTGGTATCGGGAACATCCCTACCTTTCCTGGCGTTCCTTCCCGGCGATGATCGAGATCGACGAGTATTTCTTCGGCCTGCCGGACAATCTGCCGGCAATTCCGCTCGCTTACTCGCTGAAGGCCGTCAAGGAATGACGGCGCGTCCCGCCATATTGACCCGCTGTCCCAGCCTCCCCACGTCATCCGACGCGACAAAGGATCCCGACTCCATGCGTGCATCGAACAGACAATCTTTGTTTGCCGGCCTGCGCACCACCGCGCTTGCGCTGGCTTTCATCGCGGCATCGGGTATCGGCGACGCCCGGGCGCAGGAAACCGCCCCGGGGACCACCCAGGCCTATGAAGACTGGACGATCGGCTGCCAGGCGAACCAGGCCGGCCAGCAGGAATGCCTGATGTTCCAGGACATCACCGCCGACGGAACCGATCAGTCGATCATGCGGGTGACGGTGGTGAAGATGCCGCGTCCGATGATCATCGTGACGACGCCGCTCGGTGTCATGCTGGTGCCGGGGCTGGTGGTTGCGATCGATCAGCAGGAAGTCAGCCGCATGCAGTTCCAGATCTGCATCGAGCCCGGTTGCCGGTCGCAGATCGATCTGGCGCCGGACCTGGTGCAGCGAATGAAGGGCGGCGTCGCAGCGACGATCACATTGGTCGGCCCGAACGGTCAGCCGATTCCGATCCCGGTCTCGCTCAAGGGATTCACGGCGGCTTACGACGCGCTGATGTGATTGCGACGGCAGCGAACGCTGCCGCCCATTCGCTCATTCGTTCAGATCAGTTATAGGCGGCGTAGCAGTTCTCGATCGCCGAGACCGCGGCGCCGCTGCCGATCAGCGTGTACCAGATGCTCCAGGCATCGAAGTAAAGTTTCTCACCGGAACGCAACGCGGTGATCGCCTGACGATTCCGTGCGAAATCGATATTGAGCGTGGCCGGATCCATCACATAGGCCTCGACATCGGCCTGATAAATCTGGTCGACGCGGATCGACGTCCAGAACGTCGTTTCCGGCTGGAAGTTGAAACCTTCCGGATCGGTGATGTTCATGTAGAAGCCGGTCGCATCCCAGCCGAGCCAGATGCCGGCGCCGCCGCCATAATCTTCCCAGAGTGCACAATAGATTTCGCCGGTGCTGGCGTTGTTGTAGGCGCCGCCCTCCCAGCCCTGCACGTTCCAGGATTCAATGAGTTGATCAGCAGCAGCGGACGTCGCAAAGAAGACCGCCGCGAAGGCGGCGACGAGCGAACCACGCATGAACAAAACCCCATACCCATTGGTCGGGCGATCTTGCCGTTCCCCGACGGCGCTGGAAACCGGAAATAGGAGCTGCCAGCGCCGGGCCATCGCACTTGCTGCGGTCAGAAATCCGAGCAGCGCCCGTTCTTCTCCCAATCGCCGTAGCGGGTCGGCTCGGGCCCCTCGGGCCCACCGATCTCTTTTGGAAACGGCTTCGGATGCATCGCCGGGCCCGGTTTCTGCGCGGCCGGCTTGCCGGCGGCGCGTCGCGCCAGTTCGGCCGGCGGGCCGCTTTTCTTGTCGCTCATACGCACCGATATGGCGGGATCCGAGCGCTCGGGCAAGGCCAAGGTGGCGCCCGACCCGATCTTGAACGGGGCGGTTCCCGGGCCAATCTTCCCAGGGTCCGGGCCAGCCGCGCCGTCGAAATCCTGTTTACGCCCCACGATTCGGGCCTCATTTTCCGGGAAAGATCGTAAGACCGACGAGCATGGGATATTTCCGCACCGCCTTGCTGCTGGCCGCCATGACCGGCCTGTTTGCCGCCGTCGGGTGGATGATCGGCGGCTATACGGGCATGGCGATCGCGTTCGCGATCGCCTGCGGGCTCAATCTGTTTGCCTACTGGAACTCGGACAAGATGCTGCTGCACATGTATGGCGCGCGCGAAGTCTCGCGAGAGAATGCGCCCAATCTGCATGCGCTGGTCGAGGAACTCGCGCAGCGCGCCGGGCTGCCGATGCCGCGCGTCTACATGGTCGAGAGTCAGCAGCCCAATGCGTTCGCGACCGGCCGGAACCCGGCGAATGCCGCTGTTGCTGTGACTTCGGGCTTGCTGGCGCTGCTCGATGAGAATGAGATCGCCGGCGTGATCGCCCACGAGCTCGCGCACCTTGTTCTTCAGCGGAAATCGCAAGAACCCGCTCGGCATCGTCGGGCTCATCCTGGTGATGATCCTGGCCCCGATTACCGCCCTGCTGGTGCAACTCGCGATCAGCCGCTCGCGCGAGTACGAGGCCGACCGGATCGGCGCCGAAATCGTCGGCAAGCCGCTGTGGCTCGCGGGCGCACTGGAAAAACTGAGCCACGCCTCGCGTCGCATCGCGAACGAGATGGCCGATCGCAATCCGGCGACCGCGCATCTCTTCATCGTGAGCCCCCTGAACGCGCAAAAGGTGAACGGCCTCTTTGCCACGCATCCAAGCCTCGAAAGCCGGATCGAGCGCCTGCGGGAGATGGCGGCGCGGATGGGCCAGAGCCCCGAACCCGCCATTCCGGCGGCGCCCCGCCCGTGGGGTTAATTGTGCACACCGACGGGGCCGGTCCCTCGTTTCCATGGCCGAAATTCGGGCGGAACATCAACCGGGTTGGCCAAATCCGGCCTGATCGGGCATAACCGCGCGCATGGCCGAAAAACCAGAGCGCAAACCGCGCCGCAATGACGCGATGCCCGAAGCGGGCGCGCCCACCCCCAAACCCCGTTCCCGTCGAAAGCCCGTTCCAGCCGACGGAACGCCGGCCGATGAGGCCGCCCACGGCGAATCCAATCCAACCCGGCCCGCGCCCCCCCTC
>JBBDWW010000417.1:0-13029 GCA_040902645.1 Dongiaceae bacterium
GCGCCTTCGGCGACATCGAGCGCGCATTCGCGCAACGCTTCATCGCTGTTGGCGGGATCCATCTGATAGGTACGCTTGTCGCCCTGGCCCAGTGCCGAACGCGAACCGACGGCGTCGCGGAACGGCCCATAAAAGGCCGAGGCATATTTGGCGGCGTAGGACAGGATCTTCACGTCCTGATAGCCGTGGTCATCGAGAACGGTTCGGATGCGGCCGACGCGCCCGTCCATCATGTCGGAGGGCGCGATCACGTCGATGCCGGCCTCGGCTTCGGCGAGCGCCTGCCGTTCCAGAACTTCCAGCGTCTCGTCGTTCGCGATGCGCCCGTCGCGCAGCAGCCCGTCATGGCCGTGCGTCGTGTAGGGATCGAGCGCGACATCGCAGATGATGCCAATCTCCGGCACCGCCTTCTTGACCGCACGGATTGCGCGGTTGGCCAGATTGTCGGCTCGGCAGGCCTCTTCGGCTTCGAGCGATTTCCTTTCCAGCGGCACCACCGGGAAGATCGCGATCGCCGGCACGCCGAGTTCGGCGGCAGCACCCACGGCATCGACCAGGGCTGCGATCGACAGACGCTCGACACCCGGCATCGAGGGGACCGGTTCGCGATCCTTACTGCCTTCATGGACGAAGACCGGCCAGATCAGATCGTCCGCCGTGAGCCGGTTTTCGGCGACCATCCGCCGCACCCAGCCGTCGGTCCGGTTCCGGCGCATGCGCACGCGCGGAAACTGTCCGGCGGGGGCATCGCCCACCGGCAGAACGAGACCTTCGGTCTTGAGAAACGGGTTGGAGCGGTTGCTGGCCATCGCGGATCGTCTTGGGACGTTTATGTCCCCGGACTCTAGGGTGCGATGGCGCCCCGGTCCAGCCGGGCCGCCGCAGCCGCGCAGGGCCGATATGCGGCGCGTCGCAGCGTTGTCGCCGGTTACTCGATCAGATCGGTTGTCCAGTCGCGGGATTCACCGACGTCGACCTCGAAGAAGCCCAGCTCGTAATAGCCGCGGCTCTTGCAGTTGGTGTCGCCGACGATGGTGAATGCATCGTCATGGCCGCAGAACGGATAGTCGCCGTCCCAGTAATAGTCTTCGTCGTAGGATTCGCCGTAGACATAATACTTCTGATTGGCGAGCGCCGATTCGTGAACCGTTGCGCATTCGCCCGGCACGAGATCCCACCAGCCTTCTGAAACCCAGTTGCTGCCGTCGTGATATCCGAACGCGACATATACGCTGTACGAACTCTTGTTGCAGATGTCGTACCAAGCATTGGCCGGCTGCATGAGTCCGAACAGAATACCTAACATCGTGACGCTGGCGCCCAGGTAGCGCGCCATAACTGTTGCCTTCATCGCCCCCTCCTGGATATCTCCTGGCGGCGCATATTCTAGCCAACCGGCCGCGCGAACCAAGCAGATTGCTGAGGGGTCCGCCCGAAGATCGTGGCGGCCGGCGATGTCGCAAAATTGCCGGGACAGCGCTTGCCGCCTGCGGCTATCTTGCGCGGCCAAATCGGCATGGATTGCAGCAGGAACGATGGACACCCCCCCTTTTTCCATATCCCCGGCGCCGCGGATCGTGTTCGGCGAGAACAAGGTGGACGATTTCGGCGGGCTGGTGACCGAACTGGCCGGGCCGGACGCGGCATTGCTGATCGTTGCCGACCCCGGCATTCCGGATATTACCCAGCGAATCGTGAAGGGCCTGAAGGGGTCGGGGGCCAAGATCGCGCTCTATGACGATATCCGCAGCGATCCGATGTCCCGCCAGGTCGACGGGGCGGCGGAGGCGGCACGTCGACATGGTGCAACCTGCGTGATCGGGGTGGGGGGCGGATCCGCCCTCGACACCGCGAAGTTCGCCGCCGCGATCGCACCGGGGCGGAACCCGGCCGAGCATTATGCGCTTGCCGCAAACCCGTTGCCCAAGCAACCGTTGATCAAGATCTGCATTCCGACGACCGCTGGCACGGGCTCGGAAACGACCCGCGTTTCGGTGTTCAGCACGCGCGAAGGGATCAAGCTCTGGGCCTGGGGCGATGCGCTGCGCGCCGATCTGGCACTGCTCGACCCGACCTTGACCGTCGGGCTGCCGCCGGGTCTGACCGCTGCGACCGGAATCGATGCGCTGGTTCATGCGATCGAGGCCTGCACCATCAAGCGCGCCAATCCGCTGAACGACGCGGTCTGCTATCACGCGATTCGGCTGGTGGTGCGCCATCTCAAACAGGCGGTCGAGCAGCCGGGCGATCTCAAGGCGCGCGGCGCCATGCAGATCGCTGCGGCAGCCGCCGGCATCGGGATCGACAATGCCGGGACGGGGATTGGCCATGCAATCGGCCATGCGCTGGGCACCGTCGCACGCGTTCATCATGGTCGGGCGGTCGGCCTCGCGCTGCGGGCCGCGCTTGCCTGGAACGCCGAAGAAACGCCGGCCCGCCATGCCGCCGTGTCGGCGGCGATGGGCATTTCGACCGGGGGCCGTCGTACCTCAGCAGTCGCGGCCGAACTCGGCGAGGCCTATGACCGATTCGTTCGCGATGTCGGGCTCGAAGTGTCGTTGAAACAGGACGGGCTTGCCGTGCAGGACCTCGACCGGCTGGTCGAGACGACGCTCGCACCCGAAAACAAACCGATGCGCGATGCGAATTGCCGCGAGCCGACACCGGCGGATCTGCGGCGCATCTGTCATGATATCCTGACCGCGGCCTAGAGGCGCGCCTGCGATGACCGGCTGGTCGACGGCCTATCAGGCTTTGACGCGCCAGGCGGTGCTTCGCGGCGATGCGCCGGGCCTGCGCTACCCATTGTCGAACGAGGGGCGCAGTTTTGCCGAATGGCATGAGGAAGCGACCGCCCTCGCGCGCGGCCTGCTGGCGATCGGCATCCGCCCCGACGATCACGTCGCGTTGATGGCCGAAGCGCGGGTCGAATGGCTGATCGTCGAAACCGCCATCGCGGCGATGGGCGGGGTCGTCGTGCCGTTGAACACGCATTATCGCGCCGAGGAAATCCGGTTTGCGCTGGATCAATCAAAAAGCCGCGCGCTGATTCTCTCGCCGGTCTTCCGCTCCAACGGCTATCTCGACATGGTTGAAAGCGTGCGGGCCGATCTGCCGCGCCTCAATCATGTGATCTCGTTCGAGCCCGGCGGTGACCTGACTTATGCAGAGTTGTTACGAAAGGGACGGGAATCGACGGCGACGCTGCCGGATGTCGACCCGGACAAGCCGGCGGCGATTCTCTATACGTCGGGCACGACCGGGTTTCCCAAGGGCGCGTTATTGACCCATCGCGCGATGCTGATGAACAGCCGGCTCACCTTCGAGCGGCTTCGCATCGGGCCGGACGACCGTTACACGACGATGATCCCGCCCTTTCATTGCGCCGGTTGCTGCATGGTGTTGCTCGGCGTGCTGCAAAGCGGTGCCTGTCATGTCGGCGTGCCGTATTTCGATCCGGAAACCATATTCCAGGTGATCGAAGGCGAGCAGGTCACGGGGATGAGCGGGGTGCCGACCGCGTATCTCGCGATGCTGCATCACGAAAGCCGGGGCCGGTACGATCTGTCGTCGCTGCGGGCGGGAAGCTGCGGCGGGGCGGATGCCGATCCCGATGTGCTGGCCGCATGCGCGCGAGAATTTCCGATGCCGCGCATCGCCAACGTCTACGGCCAGACCGAGACCTGCACGCTGATCGCCTGCCCCGAGTATGACGACGACGATCGCTGGGCGACGGTCGGGCGGCCGTTCAAGGAGTTCGATGTGCGCATCAGCGATCCGGCGGCCGGCCACGCGCTGCCCGCCGGCGAGATCGGCCAGATCGAGGCACGCGGACCGATGGTCATGCTGGGCTATTACGACCGTCCGGTCGAAACCGCCGAAACGATCGACGAAGAGGGTTGGCTGAAGACCGGCGATCTCGGCTATCTGACGCCCGAAGGCCGTCTTGTGATCGCGGGCGGGCGGATCCGCGACATGATTATCCGCGGCGGCGAGAACATCTATCCTGCCGAAGTCGAGAAGGTGCTCAACGACCATCCGAAGATCGCGGAGGCGGCGGTGTTCGGGATGCGCGACGAGTATTACGGCGAGACGGTCGCGGCCGCGCTGCGGCTGACCGACGATACGACGAGTGCCGAGATCCTGGATTATTGCCGTTCGCGCATGGCACGTTTCAAATTGCCGGCGCAGATCTTCCGCGTCGAGCGATTCCCGCAAACCGCCAGCGGCAAGATCCGGCGCAAGGAACTGCGCGAGATGGCGGCGGCAGGGACGCTGCAGCCGCTGGGTTGAGCGCGTGGGCGTTCTTCCCCAAGGAAGCAGGAGTTGAGCCCCTCTCCCTTGGGGAGAGGGTGGCCGCGAAGCGGCCGGGTGAGGGGTATTCTCAGCTTTGCTGTTGGCGAATGATTTCAGCCAAACTCTCCAAGACTCCATCGACATTCTTGAGAACATCGTTGTTCCAGAAACGAATGACGGTAAGTTCTTTGCTCTCGAGAAATGCTGTGCGCCGCGCGTCGGCCATTGCATTGGTCGTGTGCTGCCCTCCGTCGAGCTCAATGACCAAATGCAGCGCTTCGCAATAGAAGTCCGTGACGTAAGGGCCGACGGGATGCTGCCGACGAAACTTCAGGCCGAGAAATTGTCGATGGCGCAACCGCCGCCAAAGTACGCGCTCCACGTCCGTAGAGTTTCTGCGAAGTTCTCGTGCCCTGTCGGTAGACATTGTTCCAGCGTCGACACCCCCTCACCCTATCCCTCTCCCCCGAAGGCGGGGGAGAGGGGAGGTATTTTAGATGCGAATCGCCATCCTTCTCGCGCTGAATTAGTCAAATGTTTGCGAGTGGAATTGGAGACCCTTGTAGGGCGAGCCGCGCAGCGATCACCACGCCGACCAGGGAATGTCGCGGCCGGGAAATGCAACCTTGCCGAACGGAAACTTCGCGACAAGGCGGCGGAATGCATCGCCAAGTGCGGTATCGAAGCCGTCGCGGTACTCGGTTTCGCGGGCCCAGTAATAGGCCATCGCATCGTAGCCCGGCCGGTCGCTCGGGTAGATGTAGCAGCAGCCGAGGCAGCGGCTCTCGTCGTCGTTCATCACGGTGTACGCGAACGAGTGCCGCAGCGTGAACTCGCGCTGGTGCCAGCCGAGATCGATCAGGTTTTCCGAGATCGTGAGACCGCGCGGCCAATCTTCGTGCGGGTTCATAAAGCCGATGAGCCGCGCTTCGCTCTCCATCACGGCGGCATAGTCCTTGACCACGTCATGGATGCTAAGCATGCGCAAATGGAAACCATCGCCCTCGACGCGCGCGGGCGGCTGAAAATCGACGGGGACGAGAAGGCGCTGGTACATCGTCGTCGGCTCCGCTGTTTATCGTTCCGGATTCAAGAAAAAGGCCGGTGGCGGTTTCCTGCGACCGGCCCTGTTTCGTTGCGGCGTTGCTGGTCTCAGTGCAGACCGAGGAGGCCCCGTGCCTCGGCATATTTGAGCCCGAGCGCGCGCGCGACCGGTTCGCAGGTGATCTTGCCGTCATAGACGTTGAGCCCGTTCAGCAGGTGCGCATCGTCGGCCAAGGCCTTGCGATAGCCCTTGTTGGCGAGCGCGAGCGTGAAGGGCAGCGTCGCGTTGTTGAGCGCGAAGGTCGAGGTGCGCGCGACGGCGCCCGGCATGTTGGCAACGCAGTAATGCACGATGCCGTCGACGACGAAAATCGGCTTGGAATGCGTCGTCGCATGCGAGGTTTCGAAGCAGCCGCCCTGGTCGATCGAGATATCGACCAGCACCGAGCCCGGCCGCATCGTCTTCAGATGCCTGCGCGTGACCAGCTTGGGTGCCGCAGCGCCGGGGATCAGCACGGCGCCAATCACCAAGTCGGAATCCGCGACCAGCCGGTCGATCGCATCGACCGTCGAATAGATGTTGCGGATGCGGCCCATGAAAATATCGTCGAGCTCGCGTAAGCGAACCGGCGAGCGATCGAGAACGGTGACATCGGCACCGAGGCCGACGGCCATCTTCGCCGCATGCGTGCCCGATACGCCGCCGCCGATGATCGTCACCTTGCCCGGTGCCACGCCCGGCACGCCGCCGAGCAGTACGCCCGAACCGCCCGGTTCCTTCTGCAGATAGAAGGCGCCCACCTGGATGCTCATGCGGCCGGCGACTTCGCTCATCGGCGCCAAAAGCGGCAGGCCGCCGAAGCGGTCGGTCACCGTTTCATAGGCAATGCCGGTGACGCCCGATTTCAGCAGACCCTTGGTCTGTTTCGGATCCGGTGCGAGATGTAGATAGGTGAACAGGATCTGTCCCTTGCGCAGCTGCGTGTATTCGGAGAGCTGCGGCTCCTTCACCTTGACGATCATCTCGGCCTTCGCGAACACCTCCTTCGCATCCTTGGCGATCGCAGCGCCCGCGGCACGATAATCGGCGTCGGTGAAACCGATGCCCATGCCGGCACCGGTTTCGATCAGAACCTTATGGCCGTGATGCACCAACTCCCGGACGCTGCCGGGCACGAGCCCCACCCGATACTCGTGCACCTTGATTTCCTTCGGGACCCCGATAAGCATCGAACTCACTCCTCAAAAAGTCGGCTCCGATCCGCTGCCCAGCGCGGACCGGAGCCGGTTATTCGCTCCATCCCGAAAGCGGTCAGGCGGCAGTGTCTCAGTTTGAATTTCGATCCTAGATTGCGCCCTTTTGTGAGAACCACTCCACCACGTCGCTCGCGCTCCGATCTGGCGGGAACACTGGGTAGAAAACGTGTTCCACCGTGCCGTCGTTGATCACCAGTGTGAAACGCTTCAAGAGCGTCATTCCGCTTGTTTCAAAAATGGGCAGATTCATCGCATGCGTCAGCTTCAAGTGCTCGTCTGACAGGATAGCAAACGGCAGGTGCAAGCGTTCCGCCGCTTCGCGTTGGTAATCAAGGTCTTGGGTCGAGAGACCGAACAGATGGTCAACGCCGAGGGCCTTCAACTCAGCGAAGTGGTCACGGAATGAACAGGATTGGGGCGTGCAACCCCGCGCGCCTGGGATCATGTCCCATCCATCCGGGTTTTCAAAACCAGGCTTCCCCGTCCGAGGATACGCGTAAACAACGACCCAGCCGGGTATCGCTGACAAATTGATCGTGTCGCCATTGGTGGCCCGGAGGGGCACGGATGCCACCCGAGCGCCCACGAGATGGCGGGCAGCCCCATCGTCAAGCGGCGCCGGGATCGTTGACCAATCGGGGGCTTCCACGGTGTTCTTCATAGTCAATCTCTCGGAGTCGGGTGGGTTCTCGCGAAACGCGGCACCTGTAGCTGCCCACGGTCGCAGTTTCAACCTGAGACACTACCGGTCAGGCGGCTTCCTTGAGCACGTCCGAGATGGTGTCGACGATCTGGTCGATATGTTTCTTTTCCACGATCAGCGGTGGCGACAGCGCGATGATATCGCCGGTGGTGCGGATCAGTACCCCGCGCTCGTAGCATTTCAGGAACGCATCGAAGGCGCGCGCGGTCGGCTTGCCCGGAATCGATTCGAGCTCGATGCCGGCGATGATGCCGAGATTGCGCACGTCGATGACCTTGCTGCTGCTCTTCAGCGAATGCACCGCATCCTGCCAGTAGGTTGCGAGATCCTTCGCGCGATCGAACAGCCCTTCTTCCTTGTAGATGTCGAGCGTCGCGAGTGCTGCCGCGCAGGCGACCGGATGGCCGGAATAGGTATAGCCATGGAACAGTTCGATCAGATGGTCGGCGCCGCCGGCATCCATGAACATGTCGTAGATATGCTTGCGCGCGAAGACGGCACCCATCGGTACCGAACCGTTGGTCAGGCCCTTGGCGGTCGTGATCATGTCGGGCATCACGCCGAAATAGTCGGTCGCGAAATTGGTGCCGAGACGGCCGAACCCGGTGATGACCTCATCGAAGATCAACAGGATGCCGTGCTTGTCGCAGATCTCGCGCAGACGCTTCAGGTAGCCCTGCGGTGGCACCAGCACACCGGTCGAGCAGGCGACCGGTTCGACGATGACCGCGGCGATGGTCGAGGCGTCGTGCAGCGCGACGATGCGCTCGAGATCCTCCGCCAGATCGGCGCCGTGCACCGGCTCGCCCTTCGAGAAGGTGTTTTTGTCCGGCATGTGGGTGTGGCGCATATGGTCAACGCCGTTCAGCAGGCTGCCGAAATATTTGCGGTTGGTGACGATGCCGCCGACCGAGATGCCGCCGAAGCCGACACCGTGATAACCGCGCTCGCGGCCGATCAGGCGCTGGCGCGCGCCGTCGCCTTTCGCGCGGTGATAGGCGATCGCGATCTTGAGGGCGGTATCGACCGACTCCGAACCGGAATTGGTGAAGAAGACATGGTCGAGGTCGCCGGGCAGCAGGGCCGCGAGACGCGAGGCGAGCTGGAAGGCGAGGGGATGGCCCATCTGGAAGGCGGGCGCGTAATCCATCTTGCCGACCTGGGCGCCGACCGCCTCGACGATCTTCTGCCTGCCGTGACCGGCATTGACGCACCAGAGGCCCGCCGTGCCGTCGAGGATCTGACGGCCATCGTGGCTGGTGTAGTGCATGTCCTTCGCAGCCACGAGCAGACGCGGCTTGCTCTTGAACTGCCGGTTCGCCGTGAACGGCATCCAGAACGCTTCGAGATTGTTCGGTGACGGTTCGAAATCGACAGCAATCGGGTTCCCGGCCATGACGTTCCTCGTTGTTTTCTGGTGCGCTTTGGGGGCTCTGTTCGACGGTTTCGCGGAGCCTAACATGATAAAGAAAATAGACAAGCAGCGGCAAAGTCGCGCTGCCCTTTGCTTGTATTGCTCGCATCTGCGGGATAACCTCCGACCGAACGTTAAACATACTGAACAGAACGGTCATGCCGGACGATTTATCAAAGGGTTCGCCGGATCGCGATTTCGATGTCGGCGCGCGGCTGCGCCAGCTTCGCCAGGAAGCCGGGATTTCGCAACGCGAACTGGCCAAGCGGGCGGGGGTCTCGAACGCGATTATTTCGCTGATCGAGCAGAACCGATCGAGCCCCTCGGTCGGGCTCCTGAAGAAGGTGCTCGACGGGTTGCCTTTGGCCCTAAGCGCCTTCTTCGGGGCGCCGCCAGCCGGGCGGCCGCAGGTCTTCTTCCCGGCGGCCGAGTTGGTCGAACTCGCCGGCGGGCGGATCTCCTACCGCCAGGTCGGGCAGGACATGGCCGGCCGCGCGATCCAGATCCTGCATGAGCGCTATCAGCCGGGCGCCGATTCCGGCTCGGCGATGCTGCAGCACGATTCCGAGGAGGGCGGCGTCGTATTGCGCGGATGTCTTGAAGTTACCGTTGGCGATCAAAGGCGGGAGCTTCGGCCCGGCGATGCGTACTATTTCGACAGCCGCACGCCGCACCGCTTCCGCAATCTCGGCGACGAGGAATGCGAGGTCGTCTCGGCCTGCAGCCCGCCGAGTTTTTGATTCTGTCGCGACGATGACTATCGATTGGTGCTGCGTCGTGTCCCCTCATCCTTCGACGAGCTCAGGATGAGGGGAGTGGTTTCCTCCGTTGCACACACGAGATATCAGTCAACCCTCATGGTGAGCCTGTCGAACCATGAGGATCGCCGGGTCTCCCTCGACAAGCTCGGGATGAGGGCCCGGCGATGACAGAATGATTTCGTGACCAAGCTTTTCTGCACCGCAACGGCTGACTGATTGTCGCCGCGCTACTCCGCCTTCACCGCCACCGTGCCGCTGTCGGCAACGAGAAGTTTCCAGCCCTCGGCCTCGGTGCCGTCTAGGTTCAAATGCCCGGTGAGGAAATAGAGCCGGTCGCGATCGGTGCCGGTCGCCGTGCAGAAGCGGTCCTGCAAATAGAAGGGCGGCGTCGCCTGGTAATAGAGCCGGGCGCGCACCGCGGCCGGCGTGCCGTCGAGCGCCGATAGCGGCACGACGAATTCGACACTGTCCTTGCCGCCGGCGAGCGGTTCGTAGTCCGGATCGTCGCCGATCGCGGTCGGTCCGATATCCACCGCCATGTCTTCGCCGGCGCCGAGCGCAGCGGCAATCGCCTTGCGCGCATCGAGCGGCAGGAAACCCTGCGGCAGCAGGCGATTGTCTTTCACCTCGGCACAGATCGAGAGGAACGAGGTCGTAAGCTGGCCCGCCGGTTCCGCGAGCGGTCCGCATTGCGCAGGGCCGTCTGCGGGCGGCGTCGAGGTCAGTTCCTGATAGATCTGCGCCTGATCTTCCGCCACGACGCGCTGGTAATGCGGCTGGTGCAGACGCGCCTCCGGTTCGATGCGCGCCGAGCAGTCGTCCTCCCACCAGACTTCGCCATCGATCGGTTGGCCGGATGCGTCGACGAGGCGGCCGGCGCCGTCTGTGCGGCCCGACGCCCAGAGCACGTTGCCGAGAACGTCGACCACTTCGAAGGTCAGGAAGGCGCGGCGGAAGCCGACGCCGGAAGGAAACTTGTGTCCGGTCACATTGACGAGCGTGACGGTCGTGCTGATGGCACCGTCATGCCGGACCGGATCGCCGAGAGTCAGTTGAACCGTGTCGCTGGCGGCCTGATCGAGCATCTGCTGCTCGGTATAGATCAGCGGGTCGACGCCCATGGATACCAGCATCGGATCCTGCGTGCGGATGCCAAGCAGCTCGGGGAACTGCTGCGCGATCTTGACGAGGAAAACGTTGAGCCCGACCAGATCGTGGCGGGCGAAGCCTTCGCGCGCATCGAGATCGATCGCATCCGGCGCCTTGGTGAACTCGGCCTGCGGGAAGTTCGAAAATTCCTGGATGGAGGCGATCTTCGATAGCGTCGGCGAGCCGTCCGCGTCGGTCGAGGGCATGTGACAGCCCTGACAGCTCTCGGCGAGCTTGCCGGCACCTTCTGGCAGATCGCCATCCATCGTGGTGCCGACGCGGTAATCGCTGAACGCCCATTCCGGATAGGTCGTCTGCTCGTAGATATGCGCGAGCGTTTCGCCGTCGCGCAGCACCGGCAGATGCACCGTGTGGCAGGTGCCGCAGAGTTCGGAATCCGCCATCACATCGCTATGCGCCGGCACGATGCCGAGCGCGGTTTCCATGGGTGCTGTCTTCGGGTCCTCGAACGGTCCGAACAGGCGGTCCGCCGGCCCGACCATGAAACTGCCGGTGAAGGTCCGTGCAAAACCCGACGCATCGGGATTGAGCAGCGCCTGCCGCTGTTCGATGCAGGCATTGCGCGGTTCGGCAGCATTGGCGGCCGTGGCGGTCTCGCCGAGCACCATGCGGTGGCAGGCGGTGCAGGAGATGCCGTCGCGCGCCAGTGCGCCGTAATCGGCGGCGGCCGCATCGCCATGTTCCGGAATGGCATCGACGTCCGCACGGGTGAAGGTGCCGCATTCGCCGTTCTTGACGAAACCGTCGATGGCGGCCTGCCGTTCGCCCATGATGCCGTGACAGCCGAGGCAGGTGGACTCGACCAGCGCGGTCTGGTCGGGATGAAAGCTGTGCGTTTCGCTCGAGAGCTGCGCGAAGAAGAAGGGGTCGCGGCCGGCGAGCCCCATCGGCGAGGTACGCCAGGTCGCGTAGGGCGAACGGTTCCAGAGCAGGCCGGTTTCTTCGTCGAACTCGGTCATGTCGAAATGCAGCCCGGTCGAGCCGGCATCGTGACAGCCGAGACACTGGTCCGATGTGACGTATAGATCGTGATCGTCGGGTGCGCCGGCTGCCATCCAGACATTGTCGTAGGTCTGCGAGGGCATCGGCGGCAGGCTGCCCCAGTCGGATACCCGATCGAGGAAGCTCGGCGGAAAGGCCGTCACGAAGGCTGGATCGTAGCCGGTATGCGGCTGGCCGAGCCGCAACCCGTCGCCGTCCGGCAGCACGACCGCTTCGTGATGCGGCGTTGCCGCCACGGCGGCAGGTTCGTGCTGCGAGAGGAAGACCAAAGGCTGGCCCGGTTCGCCCGCAAGGTTGCGCGCCGAGGCGAAGGTGAGATTGTCGCGCGCCGAGGCGTGGCAGTTCACGCAGTACTGGCCGAAGCCCATATAGGCGAGGCGATTCTCGTCCGGTGCCGGCGGCCAGTCCGGGTCCCAGCCGCTCCAGCCGAACCAGCCCCAGAACCAGCCGTCGTACGAGGCGGCGCTGTCGCGCACCATGACCGCCGCGCCGCTGGTCGGCAGCAAATGGGTCGGTTCGACATCGGCGCAGCGCGCGGCCGGTGCCGGATACATCTCTTTCACGATGATCGCGCCATCGGGCATGGGTGCGCTGTCGCTGCCATAGCCTTCGTCGTCGGCGCCGCGATGTTCGCGAACCCATTCGGCCGCTTCGGGCGAGTACCAAATCAGAACCGGCGCATGCGTGCCGTGATACGCGCTCTGCCAGCCGGTGCCGCCCAAGGTCGAGACAAAGGGCCCGGTGTCGCGCACGGTCTTGTCGGCGATCCAGCCGGCTGCCGTGTCGCGGTGACAGAAGGCGCCGAGGAACTGGCCGAGCGTCGTCTCGTACTGGTCGAGAGGCAGGCCGTCAGGATCGCGCACGGCCGCCGCGAGGTCGGCACAAAGAGCCAGATCGGTCGGCAGCAAAGCGACACCCTTGTCGGCGGGACAATCGCTGGCGGCGACGTCGGTGCCGAAGGCAACGACCAGGGCCGCGATCGCAATGAATTGCTTCCTCAGCGGCAACTGCAATCCCCCTGCAATCGGCTGCATTTATTCTAACCCGCGATTGGCCTCATTCCGATACTCAATCCTGCGTCCCATTGTTGGGCTTTGGTTATTCGGGCAGCGTAAACACGCGTTGTGGCTCCTCCACATCCCGCAAATTGAAACTTCCCAGTTCGACAAGGGGCGGGTCGATTTCGCGCGCCAAGGCTTCGGAAACAAGCACTGATCGATCCAGCTTTTTGGCCAGATCCAATAACCGGCTCGCTCGATTCACGGCCGGGCCGATGACCGTGAAGTCCAGTCGTTGCCGGGCTCCGACATTGCCGTAAGCGACCTCGCCGACATGCAACGCGAGACCATGTACCAACGCTGCAACCCCGGCCGATCGACGCC
>JBBDWW010000418.1:0-1883 GCA_040902645.1 Dongiaceae bacterium
TCGCCGAGTTCCATGTTCACGAGGCCGAGGCCCGCCAGTGCGCCGAAATGGCGCGGCTCGCGCGCCAGCGTCTCGTCGATATCGGCGATCGAACCTTCATAATCGCCCATCAGGAAACGCAGCGTTGCACGACGGTTCCAGCCTTCCGCGAAATCCGGATCCTGTTCGATCACCGCATTGAAATCGGTGAGCGCCGTCGGAAAGTCGCCGCTGTTCATCGCGACATCGCCGTCGCGCAGCAGCGCTTCGATCGCGCCGTTCTCATGCTCGTACCAGATCTGCCAGATCTGACGTTCGATCGTGTAGGCCGAGATCGGATCGGGCGCGCCGACGAGTTGATCGAAATAGGTCGGCAGAAGCGGATCGTCCTGGTCGGCACGCAGGGTCGCAGCCCCGCTCAGCAGCAGAACCGCCGCCAGCGCCGCAACCCGCATGCGGCCGGGTCGGATGAAGCACCGTGTCATGGGGTGCATTATGGCGCGTTCGGCCGCGGCGCAAAGCCCTTTGCGAGCCCAGACTGCTTACTCATGCTTACCACCCCTTGCCGGGCACCGGCGCTTGCGCCGATGCTGGCGCCGACCCCATCGGATTGAGCGAGGCCTTATGAACCCGATCGATTGTTTTTCAGCGACTTATGCCGAGGCGCGGCAAAAATTCCTCGACGCGGTGAACCAGCAGAAGCTGCTTCTGACCACGCATCTGCACCCGCGGAAGGGCGCCGAAGGCGAGGAACTCGCGACCGATGTCGCCTGGGCCGGCTCGCTGTTGAACGAGCGCGTGCTGGTGGTCCAGTCGGCGACGCACGGCGTCGAAGGGTTCTGCGGTTCCGGCATCCAGACCGGGCTGCTGACGTCGGGTTTGTGGCAGGAACGGCCCGAGGGCGTCACCGTCGTTTTCGTCCATGCGGTCAATCCACACGGGTTTTCCTGGTTGCGCCGGGTCAACGAAGACAATGTCGATCTCAACCGCAATTTCGTCGACCATTTCACCGCCGACTATCCCGACAATCCCGGCTATCGCGAGTTACGCGATCTGATCTGCCCGCCCGACTGGAGCGAGGAAGCGCAGGCGCATTCGCGCGAGACGCTCGATGCCTGGGGCCGCGAGAAAGGCGCGATGGCCCTGCAATCCGCTATCACCAGCGGCCAATGGTGGGACAAGGAGGGCGTGTTCTATGGTGGGCGCACCCATACCTGGTCGAACAAGATGCTGAGTACCGTCGCGCGCGGCCATGCCGCCGTCGCAAAACAGGTTGCGATGATCGACCTCCACACCGGGCTTGGCCCGTACGGCTATGGCGAGATCATCAACGGGCACAGCGCCGGCGAGATCGGCTATAGGCGCGCCAAGGAATGGTACGGCGACGAAACCACCAGCAACGAGGACGGGAATTCCACCTCGGCCGTGGTGCATGGCGATACGGCGCGCAATTACATCCACCATTGCCCGAACGCCGAGGTGACGTCGATCACGCTCGAATACGGTACGCAGCCGCTCGATGCGGTGGTCGATTCGGTGCGCGCCGATAACTGGCTGCATGCGCACGGTACGCTCGACAGTCCGCAGGGCCGCGCGATCAAGAAACAGATCCGCGACGCCTTCTATCAGGAGCATGACGACTGGAAGAAGATGGTGCATGAGCGTGGCATGGAAGTGTTCCGCCGCACCGTGACGGGGCTCGCCGGAACGTGAGTAAAAGACTCGATGGCCGGATCGCTATCGTCGCCGGCGGCACCAAGGGCCTCGGGGCTGCCATCTCCAGGCGCATCGCCGGCGAAGGCGCCAAGGTTCTGATTGCGGGTCGCGACGACGCGGCTGGTGACGCGCTGGCTCAGTCGATCACGAAAGACGGCGGCGATGCGAAATTCCAGCATGCCGACATG
>JBBDWW010000419.1:0-12841 GCA_040902645.1 Dongiaceae bacterium
TCTTGCCGTTTTCCTCGAGTCGAACCGTCACCTCGGCCTGCGCGTCGGTACCGGCAGTCACCGCATTCACCTGGTAAAGCTGCAACCGGGCTTCGTGCGGAAAAATCTGTTTGATCGCCTTGAAGGTCGCATCAATCGGACCCTCGCCGGTCGCGATCGTCGAGCGCAGCGCGCCGTCGACCTCGACTTCCAGCTCGGCCCGCTGCGGCCCCTTCGAGCCGGCGACAACCTGGAGCGACACGAACTTGATGCGATCGTTGCCGCGCGCAATCTCGTCGTCGACCAGGGCAATGATGTCCTCGTCGAAGATTTCCTTCTTCTTGTCGGCAACGTCCTTGAAGCGCTGGAAGGCATCGTTGAGCGCATTGTCGCCCAGCTCGAAGCCGAGCTCCTTCAGCTTGGTGCGGAAGGCGTGGCGACCGGAATGCTTGCCCATGACCAAAGTCGAGCGGTTCAGCCCGACCGATTCCGGAGTCATGATTTCGTAGGTGCCGGCATGTTTCAGCATGCCGTCCTGGTGGATCCCCGATTCATGCGCAAAGGCGTTGGCGCCGACGATCGCCTTGTTCGGCTGCACGTTGAAGCCGGTGACCGCCGAAACCAGCCGCGAGGCCTTGGTGATCGCCTCGGTCTTGATCCCGGTATGGTAGGGCATCAGATCCTGGCGCGTCTTCAGCGCCATGACGATTTCCTCGAGCGCGGCATTGCCCGCCCGCTCGCCCAGTCCGTTGATCGTGCATTCGACCTGCCGTGCGCCGGCATTGACCGCCGCCAGCGAATTCGCGACCGCGAGACCGAGATCGTTGTGGCAATGCACCGAAATCCGCGCCTTGTCGATGTTCGGCACGCGGTTCATCAGCATTTCGATCAATGCGGCGAATTCCGAGGGAATCGCATAGCCGACCGTATCGGGAATATTGATCGTCGAGGCGCCGGCCTTGATCGCGCTCTCGACGCAGCGGCAGAGGAAATCCGCCTCGCTGCGCGAACCGTCTTCGGGCGACCATTCGACATCGTCGCACAGATTGCGCGCATAGGAGACGCTGTCGATGACCGCCTGATGCACCTGCTCAGGCTCCATCTGCAGCTTGAACTTCATGTGCAGCGGACTGGTCGAGAGGAAGGTGTGGATGCGCGGTCGCTTGGCGTCCTGCAAGGCTTCCCAGGCACGGTCGATGTCCTTGCGCGAGGCGCGGGCGAGCCCGGCCACGGAACACTCGGTGATCTGGGCAGCGATCGTCTTCACCGCTTCGAAATCGCCGTTCGAGGCGATCGGAAAACCGGCTTCGATCACGTCGACGCCCAGTTCTTCGAGCGCGGCGGCGATGCGCTGTTTTTCGTCGAGCGTCATCGAGCAACCCGGCGATTGCTCGCCGTCGCGCATGGTGGTGTCGAAAATGATGACGCGGTTCTTGTCGGTCCTGTCGGTCATTGGTCTAACCCTTTGCAAATTCCGGTGAGATCAGGTGGCGCATGCGATCCCCTGAACGCCGGTCGCGACAGAATCGCGACGGCATACGTTCAGGGGCGGATAAGTCGCAGCGCCCCGGTACCGGAACCGAGGGTGACCCCACGCACGGTCGCTGCCGCCGCCTGTTCGGCGGCGGAGATGGTCGTCAAACCATTGATCTTGCATCGCAACATGATGCATTCCGACCTTACGCAGTGCCCGGACCGTCTTCGGAGTCCGCGCGTTTTGTACCCCGCGGCAGCCGGCAGGCACAAGTCCCTTGTAAGACGGGACTTTTGGCGCCGCGGCCGCGACTGCGTGAATCGGTCGGCGACGGCTGGCGGGTGCGACATACTGGTGCCCCAATCCGCCCAGATAACCGCGGCGCGGCGCCCGCCGCGGCCTGAGACAAGGGATTGCCCGGGTGACGGGAGACGATTGCATGCGACGGCGGCCGGGTGAAGACGGGGGTAACCGCATGACGCTCGAACCTGTATGACGCGCCGCCGGATTTCGCCGACGGCGAAGGGCATGACGCGTCGCCGAATCGCAATCGTCGCGTTGCTGGCGCTGGGCGGGATCGCGCTCTGGCTCTGGCAATCGGGATTCGCCGCCCAAGCCTGGGATGCCGGGCAGCTCCTGCGCTGGATGGCCGACGGAGAAACCTCGGTTGCGATCGAACGGCAGCCGCAGAACCTGGTCCGCGACTCCGAAACCGGCGCATTGCACATGGATCCGGCGGCGGCGCCCGAGGCCGTCGCTTATCCCGGCGATCTCTATTGGCCACCCGCCGCGAACGAAACGTCGAACGATGACGCGGCCGGGATTGTGCTGGTACCCGGTGCAAGTCCCGGCGGCAAGGACGATGTGCGTCTCGTCGCCTTCGCCGAAACTCTGGCGGCTGCCGGTTTTGTCGTGCTGGTGCCGGACCTCCCGGGCCTGCGCGCGCAGCAGGTGAACCCGAGCCACGCCGGCGACATCGCGGCGGCTGCTGCGTATCTCTCCGACAGGCTCGACGGCCGGCCGGTTGCGATTGCAGCGATCTCCTACGCAGTCGGTCCCGCCGTACTCGCCGCAATCGGACAAAACGACCCCACGCCAATCGCCCTCATCCTCGGCATAGGCGGATACTACGACGCGATCGCTACCACCATCTTCATCACCACCGGCCGGATTCGCGATAGCGCCGGCGCATGGCAGCATCGGACGCCGAACGAATTCGGCAAATGGGCGTTCATCCGCGCCAACTTGCCGCGCATCGCCAGCGTGGTCGATCGCGACGCGCTGTCGGAGATTGCGCGGCGCAAGCTGCACGACGATGCCGCGCCCGTCGACGATCTGGTGGCCGTGCTCGGGCCGGAAGGACGTGCGGTCTGGCAGTTGCTCTCGAACACCGATCCCGAGCGCGTACCCGCATTGGTCGGCACACTGCCGCCGCGCGTGCGCGAGGCCCTCGAAGGCCTCGACCTGGCCTCGTTCGATCTCTCGCGTCTGCCGGCAACATTGCTGCTGGTGCATGGCACCGACGATCCGATCCTGCCGCCGGAAGGCTCGGTGGCGCTCGCAGCCGCCGTGCCGAACAGCGAACTTTACCTGGTCGAGAGCCTGACGCATGTCGAACTCTCGCTTGCCTCGCTCGGCGATGCCTGGACGCTCTACCGCGCCTGCTGGTCGCTGATTGGCTGGCGCGACCGGCTTGCAGAAGCCGATCCGGCACTGCCATGACCGGCCCATGGCGCCCGATCGGCTCCTATGTTACGAGCAGGCCGATGCGACGGATCGGCCCGCCTGCGCCATCGATGCTGTGCTTCGCACTGGCGCTGGGTCTCTCCCCGGCGACCGGCGCGGATGACGCGCCGTGCTGCGCGGATTTTCAGGGCGCGGACCTGCCCGTCGCCGCTTCCTACTACGATAATCCGACCGCCCTGAACGGATCGCTCCATGCCAGCGCCGATGGCGATATCCTCTATTCCTACTGGTATGCGACCGATCAAGCGGGCGCGGCCAGCGAGGCGAGGCTGGGCGTCTATTCGCTGAGCCAGGACCGCCTGCTGCTGGAATGCGCGTTCGCGAGCGGCGATGCGGTCGAGACCCATCTCGCCACCGTCGCCGAGGGGCCGTTCGAGGCGATCGAGCCCGTCGTTCCGGCACCGCCGCCGCAATCGGATGCGCGCGGAACGCCGGTCGGCGATGTCTTTGTACGCGGCGCCGATGGCCAGGGCACGATCACGAATGTCTCGTACAATTCGCTGACCGTGGTCGACGAGAGCGGCGAGACATTGTCGTCGATCTCGATGGTCTATCTCTATGAATCGCCCAAGGCGATGGCGTCCGAATATGGCTTCGACGGCTTTATCGAGGAAACCCATTGGATGACGCGGCTCACCACCTTGCCGCCGCGCCTCTATCCCTTGCCGGACGGTTCGTTCCTCCTGGTCAGCGACCGGGCGCCGATCCTAATCCGCTTCGACAGCCGTCTGAACTGCATCGGTTGCGGCGGGCTGGCGCGCCTGCGCATCGTGCCGAAGGACGAGTTCGATCGAACGTTGTTCGGCCTTGAGGATGTCGTCTGGCAGTCCTTCGGCATCAACGATCCCGACATCACGCCCGCGAAGATGAACGAGAATTTCGATCGGGCGCGCCGCGAAGGCGCAGGCGTCGGCCTCGCCGAAGAGGATTGGGCGCCCCATCTGTGGGTCAACTGGAAGCTCGCCGATCTGTTCGAGAACTGGAACCCCGCCGGCGAATAGTCGGGCGAACGAACCTCATCGCGCCCGGCATCAGGCGCAATCTGTCCACAAACAAAAGCGCGGGCAGCCCGCCGGCCACCCGCGCCCGATGGAACGAACGACGCTGCGTCAGTTCTTCGTCTTGTCGACCAGCTTGTTTTTGGCGATCCACGGCATCATCGCGCGCAATTTGCCGCCGACTTCCTCGATCGAATGTTCGGCGCCGCGCCGGCGCATCGCCTTGAACGAGGGCTGGCCGGCCTTGCATTCCTGTACCCAGTCGCGCGCGAAGCGGCCGGACTGGATGTCGTCGAGAATGCGCCTCATCTCGGCCTTGGTCTCTTCCGTGACGATGCGGGGCCCGCGCGTATAGTCGCCATACTCGGCCGTGTTCGAGATCGAATAGCGCATGTTGGCGATGCCGCCCTCGTAGATCAGGTCGACGATCAGCTTCACCTCGTGCAGGCACTCGAAATAGGCCATTTCCGGCGCATAGCCGGCGTCGACCAGTGTCTCGTAGCCCGCCTGGATCAGCGCCGTCAGCCCGCCGCACAGCACCACCTGTTCGCCGAACAGGTCGGTCTCGCATTCCTCGCGGAAGGTGGTCTCGATGATGCCCGAGCGTCCGCCGCCGATCGCGCTCGCATAAGAGAGCGCAATTTCGAGCGCGTTGCCGCTGGCATTCTGTTCGACCGCAACGAGGCAGGGCACGCCGCCGCCGCGCACATATTCCGAGCGCACGGTATGGCCGGGCCCCTTCGGCGCGATCATGAACACGTCGAGATCGGGCCGCGCCTCGATCAGGCGGAAATGAATGTTGAGCCCGTGCGCGAACGCGATCGCCGCGCCCTGTTTCATATTCGGCGCGAGCTCGTCGCGATAGAGATCGGCCTGCGTCTCGTCGGGTGCGAGCAGCATCACCACGTCGGCCCATTTCGCGGCCTCGGTCGGCGACAGCACGGCAAGCCCCGCCGCTTCCGCCTTCTTGGCGCTCGCCGAACCCTTGCGCAGTGCGACGCGCACATCGGCGCAACCGCTGTCCTTGAGATTGAGCGCATGGGCATGGCCCTGGCTGCCATAGCCGACGACCGCAATCTTCTTGGTCTTGATCAGGTTCACGTCGGCGTCGCGATCGTAATAGACACGCATGGTTCTCAGGTCCCTTTGCTGCGGGGCGACCGTCTCGGACGCCCCGGTTCCTCGTGGTGGCGGGTTCAGATGGCCTCGGGCCCGCGCGAGATGGCGACGACGCCGGTGCGGCTCACGTCGACCAGCCCGAGCGGCTGCATCAGATTGATAAAGGCATTCAGTTTCTCGCTCGAACCGGTCATCTCGAACACGAATGACTCGATCGTGCTGTCGACGACGCGCGCGCGGAAGATATCGGCGATGCGCAGGCTCTCGACCCGCTTCTCGCCATTGCCGCGCACCTTGATCAGCGCGAGCTCGCGCTCGAGATGCGGGCCCTCGACGGTCAGGTCGCTGACGCGATGGATCGGCACCAGCCGGTCGAGCTGCGCCTTGATCTGTTCGATGATCATGTCGGTGCCGCTGGTGACGACGGTGATGCGCGAAAGACGGTTCGCCGCATCGACCTCGGCGACGGTGAGGCTTTCGATGTTGTAGCCACGGCCGGAGAACAGACCGATGACGCGCGCGAGCACGCCGGCCTCGTTCTCGACCAGCACCGAAATCGTATGCCGACTGACCGCTTTCTTGTCCGCCACCGGATCCGCCCTTCAAGTCTTGCGTGCTGCCGCGCTGCGCCCGTTCGGGCCGCAGCCTAGACCAGCACCATTCCCTCTTCCGACACCGGCTTCACCTCGTCCTCGGGCCCGAGCAGCATTTCGTTATGCGCCGCGCCCGACGGAATCATCGGGAAGCAATTTTCGGTCTGGTCGACCCGGCAATCGACGACCACCGGTCCCTTCGTCTCGATCATCAGCCGGATCACCTCGTCGAGCTCCTGCGGTTTCTCTGCGCGGAACCCCGTTGCGCCGAACGCCTCGGCGAGCTTGACAAAATCCGGCAGCGACGCCGAGTAGCTCTCGGAATAGCGGCCGCCATGCATCAATTCCTGCCACTGCCGCACCATGCCCATCCATTGATTGTTCACGATGAAGATCTTGACCGGCAGCGCATACTGCGCCGCGGTCGAGAGCTCCTGGATGTTCATCAGGATCGAGGCTTCGCCGGCAACGTCGATCACCAGCGAATCCGGATGCGCGATCTGCGCGCCGATCGCGGCCGGCAGTCCATAGCCCATGGTGCCGAGCCCGCCCGAGGTCATCCAGCGCTTGGGTTCCTCGAAACGGATATGCTGCGCCGCCCACATCTGATGCTGGCCGACTTCGGTCGTGATGTAATAGTCGCGATCTTTGATCGCCTCGTAGAGACGCTTGATCGCATGCTGCGGCTTGATGATGCTGTCGGAATTGCGAAAGCGCAGGCTCTCGCGGCCCCGCCATTCCTCGATCTGCTTCCACCAGGCAGCGATCGCCTTCTGCTCGGGGCGCGCCTGGCGCGCCTTCCACAGCTTGATCATGTCCTCGAGCACATGCGCGGCATCGCCGACGATCGACACGTCGACCGAGACGTTCTTGTTGATCGAGCTCGGATCGATGTCGACATGGATCTTCTTCGATCCCGGCGAGAACGCGGCGAGGCGGCCGGTCACCCGGTCGTCGAACCGCGCGCCGATATTGATCATCACGTCGCAATCGTGCATCGCGAGATTGGCTTCGTAGGTGCCGTGCATGCCGAGCATGCCGAGGAAATGCGGATCGGCCGCCGGGAACGCGCCCAGCCCCATCAAAGTCAGCGTGATCGGAAAGCCGGTCATGCGCACGAATTCGGTCAGAAGCTGCGTCGCCTTCGGCCCCGAATTGATGATGCCGCCGCCGCAATAGAACAGCGGACGCTTCGCCTTTGCGATCAGCTCAATCGCCTGCTCGATCCGTTTCATGTCGCCTTTGACGCGCGGATTGTAGCTGCGATGCTTCACCGCGGCGCCGTTCCGATAGACGGTCTTCGCCTGGAGAATATCCTTGGGCAGATCGACCACGACCGGGCCGGGCCGGCCGCTGCGCGCGACATAGAACGCCTCGTGGATCACCCGCGACACGTCCTCGACCTTCTTCACCAGGTAATTATGCTTGGTGCAGGGCCGCGTGATCCCGGTGGTGTCAGCCTCCTGAAACGCATCGTTGCCGATCATATGCGTCGGCACCTGGCCGGTGAGGCAGACCAGCGGAATACTGTCCATCAGCGCGTCGGTGAGGCCGGTCACGGCGTTGGTCGCACCGGGGCCCGAGGTGACGAGGACGGCGCCGACCTTGCCCGTCGACCGCGCATAGCCTTCGGCCGCATGCACCGCCGCCTGTTCGTGGCGGACGAGAATGTGGCGCAGCGCGTTCTGCTGGAACAGCTCGTCATAGATCGGCAGCACAGCACCGCCGGGATAGCCGAACACCACGTCCACGCCCTGGTCCACCAGGGCCCGGATCACGCAGGCGGCGCCTGTGATCTGATCGGTCGCCATCGTCATACCTCGTCTGCAATCGCGGCCGGCCTCGCCGGTCCGCGTCGCCCAAAAGCCTTTAAAATCGAGCTTTCACGCTCTTTCGCTGCGCTGCAACAAAGTGCGAGCGGACGAAACTAGTGTCTCAGGTTTGGCGGGTCAACAGGAAATGGCGAATATTCGTGCAGATATCTTGAAAGATTCTTTCCGAATATTGCGCATATCCGGGCCCGGCCTCGACCCGCTCGGCCGCCGGAAGCTGGTTGCGGAACCAGGTCGACTGCCTTTTGGCATAGCGCCGGGTCGCCGCCTGGGCCTCGACGATCGCCGTTTCGAGGTCGCTCTCGCCGGCCAGATGCCGGGCGAGTTCGCGCAGGCCCAAGGCCTTCAGCGCCGGCCGGTCGGCCGGCAGGTCGAGCGCGATCACGGCGCGCGCCTCGTCGAGCGCACCGGCTTCGAGCATGGCGCGGAACCGCGCATCGCAGGCATCCCGCAACGCCTCGCGCGGCGGATCGACGACGATCGCGAGGAAGTCGAATTCGGGCTCTCCGGAAGCCGCCTCGCGTTGCCAGTCCGAAAGCGACCGGCCGGTTGCTTCCAGAACTTCGAGGGCGCGCCGGATCCGCTGCCGATCGGCCGGGGCGAGCCGCGCCGCCGTTTCCGGATCGCGCGCGTTCAACGCGGCGTGCATCGCCTGCGGCCCGCGTGCCGCCATGCGCGCACCGACCGCGTCGCGGATGGCGTCGGGCACCGGCGGCACGTCTGCCAATCCCTGCATCAGCGCGCGCAGATAGAGACCGCTGCCGCCGACCAGGATCGGCAATCGCTCTGCGTTGTGAATGTCCGCGATCGCGGCACGCGCCATCTCGTGCCAGCGTCCCGCCGAACAGCGCTCTGCCGCCGGCAGCACGCCATACAGATGATGCGGGGCAGCCGCGAGATCGCTGGGCCCCGGCCGCGCCGTCAAGATCGCGAGTTCGCGATAGACCTGCATCGCATCGGCGTTGACGATGTCGCCGTCGAACCGCTGCGCGAGATCGAGGGCGACGCCCGATTTACCACTGGCGGTCGGGCCGCCGATGACGACGACCGGCCGGCCCAAAGATGCAGTCCTCATGGTTCGACGAGCTCACCATGAGGGCGCTTTGTCCTGCGCGTGCGCATCTGCTTGTCTTGAAGCTGCCGCATCAGTCTCTCACCTCATCCTGAGCCCGTCGAAGGATGAGGCGGCGCGGCGCCTGAAGCGATTGCCCGCCGCCGCGCTCAACTCTTGTCGATGCGGAGCGCGACCCAGCGTGCATCGCCGAGCCGCTCGATCAGCAAGGTGACGACGCGGTGGCCGTTCTCGCGGGCTTCCTCGACGCGATCGAGCACATCGTCGGGCGAGCCGACCGGCTTCTGATCGACATCGATGATGACGTCGCCCGGCTGCAGGCCCTTCTCCGCTGCGGGGCCCGTGCCGCTCACTTCGGTAATCACCACGCCGGTAATATCCTCGCCGATCTGGAAGGCCTCCCGTATCTCGGGTGTCAGCGAGGCGACCGATACGCCGATCAAATCGATGCTGCCCTGCTCGGGCGGCACTTCGCTGACCTGCGGTTCTTCGTCCAATTCCGCCGGCCCTTCGTCGAGCTCACCGACTTCGAGACGGACCTGTTCGCGTGCATTGTCGCGCCAGACGACGACGTCGACGGTCTTGCCGATCGGCGTTTCAGCGACGATGCGCGGCAGCGAGCGCATATCGCGCACCTGCTTGCCGTCGAATTCCAGAACGACATCGCCCGCGACGATGCCGGCCGCCTCGGCCGGGCCGCCCGGCGTCACGTTCGCGACCAGCGCACCGGTCGGCGTATCGAGACCGCGCCCTTCCGCGAGTTCGTCATCGACGCTCTGGATGCGCACGCCGATCCAGCCGCGCCGTGTAAAGCCGAATTCGCGAAGCTGGTCGATCACCGACTTCGCCTGGTTCGCGGGAATGGCAAAACCGATGCCGATGCTGCCGCCGGAGGGCGAGAAGATCGCGGTGTTCACGCCGATCACGGCACCGTCCATGTTGAACATCGGGCCGCCGGAATTGCCGCGATTGATCGCGGCATCGGTCTGCAGAAAATCGTCGTACGGGCCGGCATTGATATCGCGCTGCCGCGCCGAGACGATGCCGGCAGTGACCGAACCGCCGAGACCGAAGGGATTGCCGATCGCCAGCACCCAGTCGCCAATGCGCACGGTTTCCGAATCGCCCCAGCTTACATAAGCGAGCGGCGCAGTCGGTTCGACCTTGAGCAGCGCCAGATCGGTCTTGTCGTCGAAGCCAATCACTTCGGCCATCAGTTCGGTGCCGTCATGCAGGCGCACCGTGACTTCGTCCGCGCCCTGAATGACATGATTGTTGGTCACGATGAAACCGTCGGGATCCACGACGAAGCCGGATCCGAGCGAGGTCTCGCGGCGCGGGCCGTCCGGCTGATTGCGCTCGAAGAATTCCTTGAAGAACTCATCGAGCTGCGGATCGCCGGTCATGCTCTCGCTCACCTCCTGGGTCGAGGCGATGTTCACCACGGCCGGCAGAAGCTGTTCGGCAAGATCGGCGAAGCTTTCCGGCGCACCGCGCGCCTCGGCCGCGAGCGGGGTCGCAAGCGCCAATGCAGCGCCGAGGCCGATCGCGGCAAACGCGCCGAGCCGGCGGTGCCGCGTCAATGTCGTATGGTCAGTCACCCTGCTCGATCCTCCGTTTCGCGGCCGAATCCGGCCGGCCGCTGCGGGCCCCGCATCGGGACACCGAAGATAGGCGATTTCATGGCGTGCTGGCGACCGGCAATGCGACGGGACGGGGTTGCGAGTAACGGCTCAACCCCGAATCAGCCAGACGACGAAGAGGCCGATTGCCGCGGCGGCGAGCCCCGCCAGGCGCAGACGCTGCGCCGGCTGTTGCAGCAACAGAACCGTCATCTGTGCGAGACGCTCGGGGATCAGCGCGAGCAGCAGCCCCTCGATCACCAGCACGAGGCCGAGTGCCACACCGAAATCGGACCAGGCCACGCCTCAGCTCAGGGCGCCGGGGTCGGCGCCGCGCCTTCGCCGGTCAGATCGCCGAAGAAGCGGAAGAAATCGCCCTCCGGTGGACCCACATAGGTCGTCGTCTCGCCCGAGAGGCCGCGTTCGAGCGCCTGCATCGAGCGATAGAAATCGAAGAACGCGACATCCTGCCCGTATGCAGCGTTATAGATTCGCGTCGCTTCGGCATCGCCTTCGCCGCGCAGAATCTCGCTCTGCCGTCGTGCGTTGGCGATAATCACCACATGGCGCTTGTCGGCTTCGGCGCGGATCGTCTGCGCGTCGCGCTGGCCTTCGGCCCGGAAGCGCCTTGCCTCCTGCTCGCGCTGCGTCTGCATACGACGGAAAATCGCCTGGCTGTTTTCTTCCGGCAGGTCGACGCGCTTCATGCGCACGTCGAGCACTTCAATGCCGAAGCTGTTGCCCGCCTCGTTCACGGCTTCGGTGATATCGCGCATGAAGGATGCGCGCTGATCGGTAAGGATCTGCGCCATCTCAACCTCGCCGAGCGCTTCGCGAAGCTGTGCATTGATAATCGGACCGAGCCGGTCGAGCAGGAACTCCTCCGACTGCACCGACTGATAGAAGCGCAGCGGATCGATAATGCGATATTTCGCATAGGCTTCGACCACGACCTGCTTCTGATCGGCGGTCGGCACTTCTTCGGGCAGTGCGTCGAGATTGAGCACGCGTTTGTCGATATAGATGACGTTCTGCACGAAGGGCAGCTTGAAATGCAGCCCCGGCTCGTCGATCGCCCGGCGCGGATCGCCGAACTGCAGGACCAGCGCATGCTGCCACTGATAAACGGTGAAGGTCGACGACAGGCCGACCACCAGGAGGACGACCGCGGCAACCGCCAGCGCGATAACGACCGTGCGGTTCATTGCGTCACTCCCTGCGGGTCAGTCGTCGTGGCAGAGGATGCTGCCGGAATGTCGTCCGCGCTCAAACGCTCGCGTTCGCGCACCAGCTCGTTCAACGAAAGATAGGGCACGGCGCCCGTGCCGCCGAGCCGATTGTCGATCAGCACTTTGTCGACGTCGCCCATGATGCGTTCCATGGTTTCGAGATAGATACGTCGGATGGTGATGTCGGCGTCGTCCTGATACTCGTTATAGATCGAAATAAAGCGGGCCGCGTCGCCGGTGGCGAGCGCGATCTTTTCCTCGCGATAGGCCTCGGCGCCCTTGATGATCTGCTGCGACTGACCTTCGGCGCGTTCGGTGATCTCGTTGTAATAGGCCTGCGCTTCGTTCACGAGACGCTCTTTGTCGGCACGAGCGGCCTGGACGTCGCGGAAAGCTTCGAGCACCGGCCCCGGCGGGTCGATCTTCTGCAGCTCGAGCTTGGTCACCAGAATGCCGGCACCGTAATTGTCGAGAATCTGCTGGATCAGTTCGAGCGTGCGGTTCTGCACATCGGCACGGCCGACGGTGCGGACGCGCTCGAATGGCGACTGACCGACGATCTCGCGCATCGCCGCTTCGGCCGCGTTCTTCACGGTGCCTTCGGGATCGCGCACATTGAACAGAAAGGCGCCGGCATCCTTGACCTTCCAGAATACGACGAACTGGATGTCGATGATGTTTTCGTCGCCGGTCAGCATCAGGCTCTCGGCCGGGACGTCGCGCGAGGTGCCTTCCGAGCCGTCACCAACGGAGCGCAGACCGATTTCGACGCGATTATTGAATTCGACGTTGGGCGTTTCGATCGACCCGATCGGCGTCGGCCAGTTCCAGTTGAGGCCCGGCAGCGTCGTTGAAACCCATTTGCCGAAGATCAGCTCGACGCCCTGCTCGCCGGCATCGACGCGATAAAAGCCGGTGATGACCCAGAGTGCGAGTGCCGCCACCGCGACCAGCGCAAGGCCGCGTACGCCGCCGCCACCGCCGGGCAGGATGCGCCGCAGCCGGTCCTGGGTCCGGCGCAGCATTTCTTCGACATCCGGCTGGCGCGGTCCACCGCCGCCGCCCGAAGGACGACCCCACGGGCCGCCGGATCCGCCGCCGGATCCACCCGATCCGCCGCCGCTGCCGCCCCCGCCCCAGGGGCCGCCCTGATTCTGCCAAGGCATCCGCGCGAATC
>JBBDWW010000420.1:0-1855 GCA_040902645.1 Dongiaceae bacterium
GTCTTGTTCCAGACGATGTCGTTCAGCATCCAGAAGCCGAGATCCTGCAGGATCGTGCCGACGCGGAAGATATTGTGATAGCTGCCGATGACCCAGAGCGTGCCGTCTTCCTTGAGGAGACGGCGCGCGGCAACGAGCCAGGCGCGGGTGAAGCGGTCGTAGTCGGCGAAGTCGCCGATCTTGTCCCAGTCGGCCTCGACGCCGTCGACCCGGCTGTTGTTCGGCCGCAGCAATTCGCCGCCTAGCTGGAGATTGTAGGGCGGATCCGCGAAGACGAGATCGACCGATCCCGCCGGCAGTTTGTTCATGAGTTCGATGCAGTCGCCGACCAGAATCCGGTCGCGCGGCAGCACTGCCTGCTTGGTTGTGGAGCCCCCCATAGCCCGCAGCATCCGCATGTGCGGATTCGGGGTCAACAAAAATCGGCTGGATTCAGGCTCTTACGACAAGAAGCTCAGATACGACCCGAAAGCTGGTTCGATGTTCGGGGGTAACCCCAAGATGTAGTAGGGCGGCTTTATGCTCCGCCGTCGCATAGCCGACATTGTGCGACCAGCCATAGCCCGGATAACGACCATCGAGTTCGCGCATCATCCGGTCGCGGGTCACCTTGGCGATGATCGAGGCAGCCGCGATCGAAAGGCAGATCGCATCGCCGCCGACGATTGCATGAGCCGTGCAGCCGAGTGCGGGCGCACGATTGCCATCGACGATCGCCACATGCGCCGCACGCGGCAGTGCTGCAAAGGCACGCTGCATCGCCAGCAGGCTTGCATGAAAAATATTGATCGTATCGATCTCGGCAACGCTCGCTTCGCCGATGCCGAACTCGATGCGTCCCTGCAGTGCCAGATAGATTTCCTCGCGCCGTTCGGCCGGCACCAGTTTCGAATCGTCGATCTTGCTGGCGAGGCCGCGCGGCAATCGGCGCGGGTCGACGATGACAGCGGCGGCGACCACCGGCCCTGCGAGCGGGCCGCGGCCGACCTCGTCGATGCCCGCGACGACGACTTCGGGTGCACCGAGTGCGCGTTCGCGCCGGTAACTAGGCATCGTCTGCGGGAAGGCGCGCGCTTGCGCCCAAGGCCGTCGGGGCGGGACTCGGCATGCCCCGATGCTAGCACGCGGTTCAGGCGCTGTCGGCGAACAAGGAGAGCTGCGGGTTGGACCGAAGAACCGGTGGGCGGAAGAGGTCGGTGCGCAGCGCGCTGCGGCTGCGATTGAGGTCGAGCCGGCGGCAGGCGATCGCGAAGCGGCGCTTGATCATCTCGGCATAGGGGCCTTCGCCTTTCATGCGCGAGCCGAAGCGGCTGTCATAGGCCTGGCCGTTGCGGGTGTCGCGGATCAGCGCCATCACGCGGGTCGCGCGCTGCGGGTAATGGGCGGCGAGCCATTCGTCGAACAGATCCTTGATCTCGAGCGGCAGGCGCAGCAGCACATAGCCGGCGCTGGTGGCACCCGCCGCTGCGGCGGCATCGAGTATCCGCTCGATCTCCATGTCGTTGATGGCGGGAATGATCGGCGCCGCCATCACACCGGTTGGAATACCGGCCTCGGCGAGTTGCCTTATTGCCTCGAGCCGGCGCGAGGCGGCCGGCGCGCGCGGTTCCATCTTGCGCGCAAGCGCCGGATCGAGCGTCGTCACCGAAAGCGAGACGTTGGCCAGCCCGTCTTTGGCCATCGCCGAGAGGATATCGAGATCGCGCAGCACCAAAGCCGATTTGGTGACGATCGAAACCGGATGGCGGCATTCGGCGAGCACTTCGAGAATCTGGCGCGTGATGCCGAGCTTTCGTTCGACCGGCTGATAGGGGGCGGTGTTGGTGCCGAGCGCCATCACGGCCGGCGTGTAGCG
>JBBDWW010000421.1:0-12693 GCA_040902645.1 Dongiaceae bacterium
GGCCGGGGTCACCGGCCGGGAACTTGCGCCGGCGCAAACCGCCCCCTATCTGTGGCCCCATGGCAAATGACCAGATGCCGTCCTGGCACGGCACCACGATCCTGTCCGTGCGCAAGGACGGCAAGGTCGCGATCGCCGGCGATGGCCAGGTGAGCCTCGGCGGCACCATCATCAAGGCGAATGCAAAGAAGGTCCGCCGCCTCGGCAAGGGCGACATCGTCGCCGGCTTTGCAGGTGCTACCGCCGACGCCTTCACCCTCTTCGAGCGGCTCGAGGCGAAACTCGAACAGCATCCGGGCCAGCTGACCCGCGCCTGCGTCGAGCTCGCCAAGGATTGGCGCACCGATCGCTATCTGCGCCGGCTCGAGGCGATGATGGCCGTTGCCGACAAGCAGGTGAGCCTCGTTCTGACCGGCAATGGCGATGTGCTCGAACCCGAGCGCGGGCTCATCGGTATCGGTTCCGGCGGCTCCTATGCGCTGGCCGCCGCGCGCGCGCTGATCGAGCGCGACGATCTCGATGCCGAGGCGATCGCCCGGCGCGGGCTCGAGATCGCGTCCGAGATCTGCATCTATACCAACACCAACATCACCATCGAGACATTATGAACGTAACCCCGCCCCGTCCGGTCGCGAAGAAAGAGGCCGAAGATCGCAGCGCCTTCAGCCCGCGCGAGATCGTCTCCGAACTCGACCGCCATATCGTCGGCCAGCAGGACGCCAAGCGCGCGGTCGCGATCGCGCTGCGCAACCGCTGGCGCCGCCAGCAGCTCGAGCCCGCTTTGCGCGAAGAGGTGCTGCCGAAGAACATCCTGATGATCGGGCCGACCGGCGTCGGCAAGACCGAGATCGCACGGCGTCTTGCGAAGCTTGCGGACGCGCCCTTCCTCAAGGTCGAGGCGACCAAGTTCACCGAGGTCGGCTATGTCGGCCGCGATGTCGAGCAGATTGTGCGCGACCTCGTCGAAATCTCGATCACCATGACGCGCGACCGGCTGCGCAAGCAGGTCGTGGCACGCGCCGAGAAAGCGGCCGAAGAGCGCGTCATCGACGCGCTGGTGGGCGATGGCGCCCGCAAGGAGACGCGCGAGCAGTTCCGCAAGATGCTGCGCACCGGCGAGCTCGACGACAAGGAGATCGAGCTGCAGTTGCGCGACGGGCAAGGCGGGCTGCCGACCTTCGAGGTGCCGGGCATGCCGGGCGCCTCGGTCGGCATGGTCAACCTGAACGACATGCTCGGCCAGGCCTTCGGCAACAAGACCAAGACGCGGCGCATGAATGTCGCCGATTCCTATGCCGTGCTCATCGCCGAGGAGAGCGACAAGCTGATCGACCAGGACAAGGTGGTGACGCAGGCGATCGAGGCGGTCGAGCAGAACGGCATCGTCTTCATCGACGAGATCGACAAGATCACCGCGCGTTCCGACCGTGTCGGCGCCGATGTGAGCCGCGAAGGCGTGCAGCGCGATCTGCTGCCGCTGATCGAGGGCACACAGGTCGCAACCAAACACGGCACGCTGCGCACGGATTACATCCTGTTCATCGCCTCGGGCGCGTTCCATCTGGCGAAGCCGTCGGACCTGCTGCCCGAATTGCAGGGTCGCCTGCCGATTCGCGTCGAGCTGAACCCGCTCACGCGCGAGGATTTGAAACGCATCCTGATCGAGCCGGAGGCGAGCCTGGTGACGCAATACAAGGCGCTGCTGGCGACCGAGGGCGTGACGCTGGAATTCGCCGACGATTCGATCGACGCGCTCGCCAATCTCGCCGCCGAGATCAATTCGACGGTCGAGAATATCGGCGCGCGGCGGCTGCATACGGTCTTGGAGCGGCTGCTCGAGGAGATCAGCTTCACCGCGCCCGATCGCGACGGCGAAAAGATCGTGATCGACGCCCAATATGTGCAGGACCGGGTCGGCGCGCTGGCAAAGAACTCGGACCTGTCGAAGTTCATCCTGTAACGCGCGGCCGCCGCGGCAACGAAGGGAGAAGCGTTCGATGACCGGATTTCGTAAAGGCTTCGTCGCAATCCTGATGGTCGCCGGCCTTGCCGTCGCGCCCGCGACAGGGCCAGCCATCGCCCAGACCTTCGACGACACCACCGCGGCCGAACTCGAGCGCGGCATCGTGAAAATGCCGTCCGCCTTCAGCGTCGCGGAAACCATCGACCGGCTCGAAGGCCTGCTTGTCGCGAACGGCACGACGGTGTTCTCGCGCATCGATCACGCCGCCAATGCGCAAGGCGTCGGCATGGAACTCGCGCCGATGCAGCTTCTGGTTTTCGGCAATCCGAAAGTCGGCACGCCGGCTTTGCAGGCCGATCCGCTGACCGGGCTCGATCTGCCGCTGAAGGCGCTCGCTTTTCAGGATCAGAGCGGCGCGGTGTTCCTCGCCTATAACGATCCGGTCTGGTTTGCCGAACGCCACTTCATTCCGCCCGACCATCCCGGCATCCAGAATGTCGCAGCGGCGCTCGACCAGCTCGCCCGCGCCGCCACCACGCCGTAAGCGCCGGCGGTTTGCCGTGCGCTCCCGAAGGAGACCGGCATGATCCGTCCGCTCGTTCTTCTCCCCGCGATCTCTCTGTTGTTTTCGCTGCAGCCCGCCGGCGCGCAGACATTGGGCGACGGCGTCAAGACCCGCTATGTCATCATCGAACGCCCGGTCTTTCTCGAGGATGACGGGATCGTCGGGATGATCTCGGCCTTCACGGTCGACCAGACGATCGAGCGGTTGCGCACGCTGATCGGCCTGAAGGGGCTCGCCGTCTATGCGCAGATCGACCAGGCGGCCGAGGCGGCGAAAGCCGGACGCAATATGCCGCCGATGGAGCTGATCCTCTTTGGCGGCCCCTCGCTGGCTGCGGCGCTCATGCCCGATGCGCCGTCGCTCGGAATCGATCTGCCGTTCGCGATGCTGGTCTATCGCAACGAAGAAGGCCGCACGATCCTCGCCTACGAGGATGCCGCCTGGCTCGCGCGCCGGCACGCGATCCGCGAGGACAATAACGAGATCCGCCGCGCCGGCGACATTCTCGAAGAGCTGGCCCGCAGCGCGACTGGCGCGCCCTGACGCCTCCCGGCCCGCATCACGGCAGCGCACGGCGATAGCGGATCACGTCGATCTCGATCGCGTAGCGTTCCCTCCGTCGGCCGCCATCCGTCTGCCAGCCCTGCTGCTCGTAGAAGCGCCGCGCGCGTTCGTTGCGTTCGAGCACCCAGAGGATCGCCGTCGCGAACCCATCCGCCACCAGCGCCGTCATCGCGCAATGGTGCAGCGCAGTGCCGATGCCGCCATTCCAGCGTAGCGGGAGCACATGCAGCAGATGGATCTGCGCGACACGGCCGGAAACGACGGGCGACTCGCCGTTTTCCGGCGCTGGGCCGGCGACAACGAGGCCCACGGTGATGTTCCGGTCCTCGGCGATGAAGACGCGCACGCTTTCGGATTCGAGAAACTGCCGCAGATCGCCGCGCGCCTCGTCGCGCGGGAACGGCGCATCGGCCGGAAAGATATGCCGATATCCCGCGCGCGCCGCCGCCTCGTGGACCGCGGCCAGCCGATCGAGATCGCCGATCGCGGCTGACCGGATCGAAACGGCGGCACCGGTCATCGCGTTCGCAGCCGCGCCAGCATGGCTGCGATCTGCTCGTCGTCGAGCGTGCCGATCGTCTCAGCAAGCCGGTTCGCAAGCTCGGTCGCGGCCGGCGAGAGCCCGGCGGTATCGACCGTGATGCGCGGGTTCGAAAGCTCGGCGAGCCGCTTCAGTTCGTCGACATCGTCCCAGGCGAGATTGAAAAAGGCCGAGACCTGCTGCACGAAGCCGGCCGAGGGTCGGCCACGATGCCCGTGCTCGAGCGCCGAGAGATAGGCGGCGGACACACCGAGCGCCGCCGCCATCGCCTTCAACGAAACGCCCATCGCCGCGCGCAGCGCGCGCACCCGTTCGCCGAACGGCGTCATCGCGGCGATCCTGGGAGAGCCGGCGCGCCCATGTTCGTCACGCAGACCAGCGTTTGTTTTTCTTATGCCAATCCTCGATCGAGAGATCGGGATACTCGCGGAAGCGCTTGCCGCCGCGCTCGGGCATTACCCAGTTCGCCTTCGACCCGAGCAGGATATGCACGACCGATTTCGGCTTGCGCAGCCCCTTGTCGATCGCCGAGGCATGCGGATGGATCAGCGCGGGCCAGCGTGGATCGGAAACATAGAGCGCGCTGCCGCAATGCTTGCAGAAATGCCGGTGCGCGTCCGAGCGCTTGCCGTCGATCGTCGCGCGCCAGACGGCGACATGCTGCTTGCCGCGCAGCTTGAGCGTATCGGCAACGCCCATCACGTTGATCGCATAGCCGCCCCCGCCGGCGGTCTTGCGGCAGATCGAACAATAGCAGCGCATGTAGGGATCGGGCGTGTGCGAACGGAGCGTGAAGGAAACCTTGCCGCAGGCGCAGGAGCCTTCGAGCGTGACCATCGGTGCCTCCTCAACGATACATCCGGGCGCGACGGCGCCGCGCCCTCGCGGAACGGCGAAGCCGTTGCGTCCGATCCTAGCGTCTTTTGCGCAGCAGGATGTAGAGCGCGCCCATGCCGCCATCCTTGGGCTGGGCATATTCGTAGGTGAGGATGTGCGGGCGCAATTGCGGCTCGTTCAGCCAGCGCGGCACCTGTGCACGGATGATGCCGGAACCTTCCTTCAGCCCTTTGCCGGTGACGACCAGCACCGCGCGGCTGTCGGTCGCGACCGCGTTCTCGATGAAAGACGTGAGCCGCCTATGCGCCACGTCCTGCGTCATGCCATGCAGATCGAGCCGCGCGTCGATCGGCGTGCGGCCGCGCTTCAGCCGCTCCGCCTGGCGCTTGTCGACACCCGGCGATTGGCCGCGCTCGAGTGGCGGCGCCTCGTTCTTCTTCGGGGCCGGTGCCGCGGGCCGGGCGACCGCGCGCTTCGGAACCGGCGGTTTCGCAGGTTTCGCCGGAGCGGACGCAGCAGTCGTCTTCGGCGCCGTGGCGCTCGTCGGCTTCGCCGGTTCGGTCGCACTCTTGCGCAGACCCGGGCGGCGCTTGATCGGCTTCGCTTCGCGCGTTGCCGCCTGCCATAAAGCGAGATCGTCCGGGTCGGGTTTGCGGCGTTTGTCGGTCAATGCTCACTCATCGAGCAGCAGGATGTGCAGACGCTTCGGCCCGTGCGCGCCCATCTGCAAGGTCTGTTCGATATCGGCCGAGCGCGACGGGCCGGTGACGAAGTTGATCGCGCGCGGCATCGCATTGCCGTGTGCGGCGCGCAGCCGGTCGAACGCGGCCTCGAGCGTGCCCGCGATCTGGTTCTTGCGCATCAGGACGAAATGCGTTTCGGGCAGGAAGGCGAGCGTCACCGGGCTGGTGGCGCCCGAGACCAGCATCAGCGTGCCGGTTTCGGCGATCGCGGCGAAGGGAACCGTTAGCGAGGCCGGATCGCTGCCGTCGCTCGCACCGGCACTGACCTCGAGCAGAGGCGCGCTCGCCCAGTCGAGCGCATCGAGCCCGGCATCGGGTGCCAGGCGCAATCGCGGCGGCAGATTATTCTGGCGCAGATAGCGCGCGATCGCCTGCGGCACTTCGGCGCGCGACGACAATGGCTCGACGCTGGCGGCCGCTTCGAGCGCCTTCTCGACGAACAAACGATGGCGATGCGCATCGTCGTGGTCGCCCGCACCGACCGAGCGCGCGGGCTGCGGTCCGCGCGGATGCGATGCAAGCCTCTCGGTAACCGCCTTCGTGCGCCCGTCTCCGCTATCGACGCCGAGCGCCGCGCGGATGCGGCCGAACAGGCCGGCGCGCGCGCCCTCGTTCCCCGGATTGTTCGCAGCGGCGCTCATCGCATCGTCACGCGCGTTATCGCGCTCATCCGCGCCGGATCGGTGCATGACGGCGCGTGAAGGCGACCCAGTCGCAATCCGGCGCGCGGCATTCGACATCCGGCTGGTCGGCGAGACGCAGCGTGTACCCGCCGTTGAACCAGACCTCGTTCCAGACTTCGAGCTTTTCGAGCGAATGTTTGCGCACCCGCTCAAGGGTCGCCGCCCGCGCGCGCGGCCGCAGCACCAGCAGGATGAACGCGGCACCCAGGATGAACAGCGCGACGCCGTAGAGCGGACCGAGCTGCATCGTGAGATAGGCCGAGACAACGATCAGGGCGAAGGGCGGCACGATGAAATCGGTGGTGCGGAAACCCCGTATGTTGTTGCGGTTGATTTTCGCGAACTCGATCTCGACCGTGACGAGGCCGCGGCGGATGGCCGACGCCAGCGCCGCATGCCATTCGTAATCGGTCGGCTCATCGTCGGCCGCCCGCAACATCTCGGGATGATCCAGCTCCGCCATCCTTACTCCTCTCGCATGCGCGCCCATTGCGCCATGAATGTGCGCCCCGCCGGCGCCGGCAGATCGCGGATATCGGTCCAGCCCGCCGCCAGCGGCAGGCGCCGGATCCGCCCACGCTTGCCGCCGATCAGCGACATAAGCCGCGCCGCCATCGCGCTCGCACCACGATAGAGAACCGGCCGCCGCGCGGCAAAAGCCCAGAGCCTAAGGGCAAACCGCGCGCGGCTGCCGCTATGGCCACCGGCGAAACTCACTTCGCGCCAGCGCCGCAGCAGCGAGGGGATGGGAATGCGCACCGGGCAGACCTGCTCGCAGCGCCCGCACAGGCTAGAGGCTTCGGGCAGCGGCGAGGCGCGATCGATGCCCACGAGCGCCGGCGTCAGGATCGCGCCGATCGGCCCGGAATAGACCCAGCCATAAGCGTGGCCTCCCACCGCCTGATAGACCGGGCAATGGTTGAGACAGGCCGCGCAGCGGATACAGCGCAGCATCGGCTGGAACTCGGTGCCGAGATACTGGCTACGACCGTTGTCGACAATCACGACATGAAAATGCTCCGGCCCGTCGAGATCGCCGGCGCGCCGCGGCCCCGTCGTGAAGCTCGTATAGACCGACATCTCCTGGCCGGTCGCCGAGCGCGCCAGCACGCGCAGCAACACGCTCGCATCCTCGAGGGTCGGCGCGATCTTCTCGATCGAGGCGAGGACGATCTGCGTCTTCGGCAAAGTCTGGGTCAGATCGCCATTGCCTTCGTTAGTGACGATCACACCCTGGCCGGTTTCGGCGATTAGGAAATTGGCGCCGGTGATGCCAACGTCCGCGGCAAGAAACTTGCTGCGCAGTTTGTCGCGCGCCTCGGCGAGCAAGGTCTGCGGCTCTTCGAGCGAGCGCAGCGGATCGAGGTCGGTGTGATGCGCGCGGAACGTATCCGAGACCTGGTTCTTGGTGACATGGATCGCGGGCGCGATCAGATGGCTCGGCGTTTCGCCGCGGAGCTGGATGATGTATTCGCCGAGATCGGTTTCGACCGGCACGATGTCGTTCGCCGCGAGGAAATCGTTGATGCCGATTTCCTCGCCGATCATGGTTTTGCCCTTGGTGACGCTCTTCGCCCCGGCCGCGCGGCAGATCGACAGGATCGTCGCGCGCGCATCTTCGGCGCTCTCGCACCAATGCACCTGCCCGCCCCGCTCGATTACCTTTTTCTCGAACCGTTCGAGATAGAGATCGAGATGGTTCAGCACATGATCGCGGATATCGCGCGCCGCATCGCGCAGCACGTCGAACTCCGGCAGATCCGCGATCGCCTTGGCGCGTTTTTCAATGAAGTTGATTCGCACATGGCCGAGTGCGACCTGAAGCTGCTTGTCGGCAAGGGCCGCGCGCGCATTCTCGCCGAAGCGGGCGCTGGTGATGGCGTTCATGACGCCGCCAGACCGGTCGAGGCATCGCCCCCCGACGCCTCGCCAATGGCCGGTGCATCGCCAAACCCGGCGAGGATTTCCGCGACATGGAAGCAGCGCACCGTCTTGCCGTCGCGCGAGAGCTTGCCGGCAATGTTGAGCAGACAGCCGAGATCGCAGGAGGCGAGCGTGTCGGCGCCGGTCGCCACGATATCGGCCGCCTTGCGCGTCACCATGTCGTCGGAGATGGCGGGATATTTGACGCAGAACGTGCCGCCGAACCCGCAACAGGCTTCGGGATCGGCGAGATCGCGCAGCGTGAGGCCGCGCACGGCGCGCAGCAGCAACCGCGGTTCCGCAACCGACTTCATCTCGCGCAGCGCCGAACAGGAATCGTGAAACGCAACCGCCCCGTCATGCTCCGACGTGATGGCGAACGCCGCCGCGCGATGAACCAGGAACTGCGTCAGCTCGAAGGTCTTCGCGGCCAATACGTTCGCACGCGCCGTCCAATCGGGATCGGCGGCGAACAGAGCAGGATAATGCACGCGCAGCATGCCGGCGCAGGAACCCGACGGCACGACGACATGATCGAATTGTTCGAACTGCGCGATCGTCTGGCGCGCGATCGCGATCGCATCGGCCCGGTCGCCGCTGTTAAAAGCGGGCTGGCCGCAGCAGGTCTGCGCCGGCGGCACCACGACCTCGCAGCCGGCCGCCTCGAGCAAGGCGACGGCGGCGAACCCCGCCTGCGGGCGGAACAGATCGACGAGACAGGTGACGAGAAGCCCGACGCGCGGCCGCGCGCCCGTCTCGGAAACTGCCGGGGAAAGCGACGCGGGCGCCGCCGCGTTCAACTCGATTGCGCCCGACGCTCGGCGACGGTCAGCGGCAGCAGCAGGTAATAGCGGCCCTGCGATTTCATCGCGCCGGCAAAGTCGCCGGCGATATCGCCGCTGCCCCAATAGATATCGCCGCGCACGGGACCGCGGATTGCGCCGCCGGTGTCCTGCGCGATCACCAGCCGGCGCATCGGCAGGCCCTTGTCGGTACCAGCCGGCCAGACCGTATCGACATAGAGCGGCACGCCGAGCGGCAGCAGCCTGGTATCGACCGCGATCGAGCGGCTCGGGGTCAGCACCACGCCCTGCGCGCCGATCGGGCCGTCGCCCTCGATCCGGTCGAAGAAAATAAAGGACGGATTCTGATACATGACTTCCTTGGCCCGATCGGGATTGGCTTCGAGCCAGGCGCGGATCGATTGCAGCGAAACCTGATCCAGTGGAATCTCCCCGCGGTCGGCGAGCACGCGGCCGATCGCGACATACGGCCTGCCGTTCTTGCCGGCATAGCCGACGCGCATCTCGGTGCCGTCGGCGAGGAAGACGCGGCCCGAACCCTGGATATGCAGGAAGAACGCCGAGACCGGATCGTCGACATAGAGCAGTTCGAGACCGCGGCCCGCGAGCGCGCCCTGGTCGATTTCCTGATGGCTGTAATAAGGCACGAAGCGCGTGCCATCGACCCGGCCGACGATGTTCTCGCCTTCGAGATCCGCGCGAAACGGACCGAGCGGCACCGTCACCATGTCGTCGGGCGTGCGATAGAGCGCCACGGGATATTGTGGCGAGGGCGTCAGCGAGCCGTACAGCTCCGGCTCGTAGTAACCGGTGAACAAGCCGTCGGCGCCGTCGGCGCCGGAAACCAGGAATGGGCTGAACCAGCGCGACATGAAGGCGCGCATGTCGATATCGTCGCGCGGCGTCAGCCCCCAGGCGGTGTTGCAGAGTGGAATCCAGTCGGCCACTGTGCCGGCGAAACCGTTCGGTCCGACCGGCGTATCGGGCGGGCTTTCGACCAGTTTCCGGCAGCTGCGCAGGAGCGCGGGCAATGCCGCCGACATGGGGTCTTCAGCCCAGCCGGGAAGCTGCTCGAACGTCGCCGGCGTCAGATAGAGTGCATCGCCCGAATCGGCGGTGGGTGCGGGAACCGGGGCCGGCTGGATCGGCTCGACCGGTTCGCTTGGTGCCTTGCCGCCCGCGCAGGCGGCGAGCAAGAGTGCGGCGAACAACGTCGTGAAGAATGGATGGGTCTTGCGCCGTGTGTCCGGCGTTGTTCGTGGCGATACCGCCGATGACATCGTCGATCCCCCGTGCGCATTCGTCGAATCGGTTTTAGTTCGGACTGCGCGTCGCAATCAATGCCCAGTTCGGATCGCGCGAGCGCGTGTTGCGGGCAAAGGTCCAGATGTCGGTGATCTTGTCGACATGCGTGGCATCGCCCTCGACCACGTTGCCGTCTTTGTCGCGGATGACATTGACCTGTTCCGAGCGGAACGAAACCGTGACGACGGCGGTGCGGTCGCGCAGATCGGCCTCGATGATGTCCGCCTTGTCGATGCCAACCAGCGTCGTTTCAAGCTTCTGTTCGGCGCTCTCGCGTGTCTTGACCGCCTGGCGGAATTGATCGAACACGGTTTCGCTCAAAAGCGGCTTCAGCGATCGGAGATCGCCCGCGGCAAACGCCTGCACGATCGTCTCGAAGGCGGCACGGGCGCCGGCGAGAAAACCATCCGGCGTGAAGGAGGGATCGGCGCGCTGGATCTTCTGCAACCCCGAAGCGACGTTGCCCGGCTCACCGCGAATGTCGGCCGCCGCAGCCGCCTCTTCCGGCCCGAGATCGGGCTTCGCGGTCAGATCGGGCAGCTGCACGACCTTGTCATCGGCATCGGGGGCGTCAGGTTGGTCGGTCTCGGCACGATCGCGCTCGTCCTTGCGCATCGCCCGATCGCGCCGTGCATGCTCGGGATTTTCGTTGCCGATCTTTTTGCCCAGCACATTGCGCAGACGGAACACCAAGAACGCCGCGACGGCGGCGAAGAACAGGATGTCGATATACGGAAAACTGTCCATGACCCGTTCTGCCCGATCGCGCATCGCCCCTCGCGACGCAGCTTGCAGTGCCGGAAGCGCCGGGGCTTCAAAGCGTTGCCGACGCAGGTTACATAAGCGAGCGGGCGCCGCCCGGCAAGGCGCCTGCCAGCGATACCCCCGTCCGTTCCGGGGAATCCCCCCAACCCGAAAGACCAGCGAAAGACACCGAGCGCCATGATCCTCGTCCGCCACGGCCAGTCGGAGTTCAATGTCGTCTACAGCGTCACCCGCGTCGATCCGGGCATTCCCGACCCGCGCTTGACCGACGAGGGCAAGCGCCAAGCCAAAGCGGCGGCGGTGGCGCTCGCCGAGCGGGATGTCGCCGAGCTGGTCGCGAGCCCTTATACGCGGGCGCTTGAAACCGCGGAAATCATCGCGACCCGCCTCGGTCTGCCGATCCGGATCGAGCCGCTGGTGCGCGAGCATTGCCGCTTCCATTGCGATATCGGGAGCATGCGCAGCGCGCTCGCCGAGCGCTGGCCGGCGCTCGATTTCGCCCATCTGCCCGAGAAATGGTGGCCCGATCTCGACGAGACCGACGAGCAATTGCTCGGCCGCTGCCGCGATTTCCGGGCCCATATGGCGCGCCATCCCGACTGGCGACGGGTGGCGGTGGTCAGCCATTGGGGCTTCATCCGCGGCCTGACCGGTGTGCCGATCGGCAATGGCGAGTTGCTGGCTTTCGATCCAAGCCGAAAGCCTGGCGATCCGAGCTGAAACGCCGGCCAACGCCGCCCGTAATATCCGATTACTCGCGCGCGCGAGGCCTCGGCGGGCAATCCGCCCATCGATCCGGGCTCAAACCGGGCGGCGTTGCGCGGGGGCCGGATGCCGCGCCGATTGTGGCGCTGGCCGTGGCATGCTAACCGGAGTCTGATCAGTCACCGATTTGGGATTCGACCATGGCCGCCGACCGCAGCAACGACGAGTTTCGCCTGATTCCCGACCCGTTTCTGGCGGACACCACGGCCGAAGGGCCAAAGCTCGCGCTGCTGGTGCAGTATCTGAAGGATCTCTCCTTCGAGGTGCCGCACGCGCCCGAGATCCTGAAACACGCGCCGCAGGTACCGCAGGGCGTCGTGAAGGTCGACATCAAGGCGAACCGGCTGCCCGATGAAGGCGGCAATACCTATGAATGCGTGCTGCTGCTGCGCGTCGAGGCGCGGCTCGAGGATCGCATCGCCTATATCGCCGACGTGCAATATGCCGGCGTGGTGCGCTTCGACAACATCCCCGGCAGCCAGCTCGAGCCCTCGCTGATGGTGAAGGTGCCGCGGCTGCTGTTTCCTTTCGCGCGCCAGATCGTCGCCGACATGGTGCAGGCCGGCGGCTTCCGCGCGATGCTCGTCAATCCGATCAATTTCGAGCTGCATTACATGGAGCAGCTCAAGGCGCGGGGTGCCGGCGCCGGGCCCGGTGGATTAGCCGGCGCCGAAACTTCGGGCAACGCCTGAGACGCGGCGTGTGCGTCGGCTGCCACTGACTGAATCTGAAACGAGGGGAAGGATCTGGACATGGCTATCGAAAATACGACGGCGGCCTGGGCGCCGCGCATGTTGAGCGTTCTGCGCATTATGACCGGCCTGTTGTTTCTGCACCACGGCACCGGAAAGCATCTCGGATTTCCCGCGATCGATGCGCCGCCGCTCATGTCGCCGGGCGGGATCGCCGGCATTTTCGAACTGGTCGGCGGCGTTCTTATCGTGCTCGGTCTGCTCACCCGGCCGGTCGCCTTCGTGCTCGCCGGCATGATGGCGGTTGCCTATTTCTGGATCCACGCGCCGATGGGCTTCTTCCCGATCCAGAACGGCGGCGAACTCGCGATCATGTACTGCTTCGTGTTCCTCTATCTGATGTGCGCGGGCCCCGGCCCGTGGAGCGTCGACGCCAAGCGCGGTTCGCGCACCGCCTGATCGGCAGCACCGGCAAGTATCGAACCCCCTCATCCGCCAGGCGGGTGAGGGGGTTTTCGTTTCCTACTTCAAGATCGGTGGGGCT
>JBBDWW010000422.1:0-12657 GCA_040902645.1 Dongiaceae bacterium
GTCCGGCGGCCAGCAACAGCGCGCGGCGATCGCGCGCGCGCTCGCCATGGATCCCGACGTCATGCTGTTCGACGAGCCGACATCGGCTCTTGATCCTGAGCTCGTCGGCGAGGTGCTGCGTGTCATGCGGCAGCTTGCCGAAGAGGGGCGCACGATGGTGGTCGTGACGCACGAGATGGGCTTCGCGAAGGAGGTCGCGAACGACGTGATTTTCCTCCATGCCGGGCGGATCGAGGAGCAGGGCCCGCCCGCGCAAGTCTTCGGCAATCCGAAGTCCGAGCGTTGCCGGCAGTTTCTCGCCAGCAACTACTGATCCGTTAGCAACCCCACAGGGAGAACCACAATATGAAGAAACTCTTTACACTGGCGGTCGCGGCCTTCGCCTTTACGGCGATGTCGACCGCCGCCGATGCGGAAATGCAGAAAGTCCGCATCGGTACCGAGGGCGCCTATCCGCCGTTCAACTCGATCGACGAGAACGGTGTCCTGGTCGGATTCGACATCGATATCGCGAATGCGCTCTGCGTCGCGGCGAACTTCGAATGCGAGTTCGTCGTGCAGGATTGGGACGGCATCATCGACGGCCTGACCACCAACAAGTACGACGCGATCATCGCTTCGATGTCGATCACCGAGAAGCGCATGGAAGTCGTGGACTTCACCGAGAAATATTACAATACGCCGGCGAAGTTCATCGCCAACACGGGCACGGACTTCGACTTCACCGAAGGCACCGGGCTTGAAGGCGCGAAGGTCGGCGTGCAGGGCGCGACGATCCATGAAGATTTCGTGCGTATGATCTGGCCGGGTGCCGAGGTCGTCACCTATGCGACCCAGGACGAGGCGAACGCCGATCTACAGTCGGGCCGCGTCGATCTGGTGATGGCGGACTCGGTTGCGCTCGATTTCGGCTTCCTGCAGACCGACGCCGGCGCCTGCTGCGAGTTCGTCGGTGGCGACTACAACGATCCGAAGATCCATGGCGAAGGCGCCGGTATCGCCATTCGCAAGGGCGAGGATGAATTGCGCATTGCTCTGGATGCTGCCTTGGCGAAGATCCTGAGCGACGGTACCTACAAGGAAATCAACGACCATTACTTCAACTACAACGTCTACGGCGAAGATCTGCCAGCGATGTAATTTCGTGTTTCGGCGCCGCCGTCGCCTCCGAAGGGAGACGGCGGCGGCGCATCGTTTCCTCTCCCCGATAGCGGCGAGACATGGACGAAATTACCTTCTGTAAACTCTACGGGAACATCCCGCTGCCGCAGCTTCAGGGCTATGGCTGGGTGTTCTGCGAAGGTCTGACGACGACGCTGATCGTCGGCGTTTCCTGTATCCCCGTCGTGATCCTGATGGGTCTGCTCGGCGCCTGGGGCAAGCTCTCGGGCAACCGCATCGCGCGCACCGTTGCCGGTGCCTATACGACTGTCGTGCGCGGCGTGCCCGAGCTGGTCCTGATCCTCCTCACTTATTACGGCATCACCCTCATCCTGCAGAGAACCCTGACCGCGATCATGGGCGAGCAGGTGATTATCGACATCGACCGGTTCACCGCCGGCACGATCACGCTCGGTCTGATCTACGGCGCCTTTGCGACCGAAGTGTTCCGCGGCGCCTATCTGGCGGTCGATCGCGGCCAGATCGAGGCGGCCAAGGCCTACGGCATGAACCGCCAGGTCGCCTTCCTTCGTGTCGTGATGCCGCAGATGCTGCGCTTCGCGCTGCCCGGCCTCGGCAATGTCTGGCTGGTCCTGATCAAGGCGACGGCGCTGATGTCGGTCATCCAGTTGCCTGAGCTGATGCGCATGACCGATATTGCCGCGCGCGCGGTACGCATGCCCTTCACGTTCTATTTCGCGGCGTCGCTCCTCTATCTGACGATCACCATCGTCTCGATCTGGCTGCTCCATCGCGGCGAACGCTGGGCGAGCCGCGGCGTCAGGAGGGCCTGAGGCATGGGCGGCATCGCGGTCATCTACGAGAATCTGGACAAATTCGCGTACGGTCTCCTTCTCACGATGGAACTGACGCTGATTTCGAGCCTGATCGGTCTGCTGCTCGCCGTGCCGGTGGCGCTTGGGCGGTTGTCGCACAATCCGCTGATCAAATGGCCGGTCTTCGGCTACATGTTCTATTTCCGCGGCACGCCGCTTCTGGTGCAGCTCTTCCTCATCTATTACGGCAGCGGGCAGTTCGTGCCGCAGCTAAAGGCGCTCGGGCTCTGGGACGGGATGTTCCGCGAGGCCTATTTCTGCGCCCTGCTGACGCTGACCCTGAACACGGCGGCCTACACCGGCGAAATCCTGCGCGGCGCGATTCTAGGCGTGCCGCATGGCGAGGTCGAAGCGTCGCGCGCCGTCGGCATGTCGCGGTTCCTGATGCTGCGGCGCGTCATCCTGCCGCGCGCCTTTCGTATCGCACTGCCGGCCTATACCAACGAGTTCGTGTTCCTGTTCCAGGCGACGTCGCTGGTCAGCGTCATCACTTTACTCGATTTGGCTGGCATCGCGCGCGATCTCATCTCGGAAACATTCCGCTCGATGACGATCTGGATCTTTACCGGCGCCGTCTATTGCGCGATCTCGTATTTCTTCTTCTTTCTGTTCAAGCGGATCGAGTGGCGCTGGTCAGGCCATCTCCGCGCGCGGCCGGGTATGGCCGTTGCCAAGACGAAGGGCGCTACCCCAGAAGAAACGCCGGTCGTCGTCACGCGCTGAAATGAGATTTTCCATATCAGGGTTTCAGCGCAGTATCCAATGACCGAATTGAACCGTCTAGAGCTCTCAGGAATCATAATTGCAATCGGCCTTGCATCTTACGTCACGGCAAAAGCATTCGTTCGCTGGATGCAACGACGGAAGCTTTCAGGGAACGATGTTTGGGGATGGATCAGAAAAACGCTCGACGCACTCTGGGGGGCCGGATAGGCCTCTGCGCCGATGCATAGCAGAGATATAACGGTGCGGTCGACTGGCTGACAAGCTGCGGCGCTCCGCGTCGACCCGTTCGCGCGAAGCTGGTAGTCTCCGCGCAACTTTTCCAGCCAGAGAGCAACCATGTCCAATCATCTCAAGTTCTACATCAATGGCGCCTGGGTCGATCCGGTAACGCCGGCCACGCTCGACGTGATCAATCCGGCGACCGAAGAAGCCTTTACGAAGATTTCGGTCGGCTCGTCGGCCGATGTCGATCGCGCGGTCAAGGCGGCGCGGGCAGCCTTTCCGTCCTTCTCGCAGACCGGCAAGCAGGAGCGGCTCGCGCTGCTGCACCGGATTCTCGAAATCTATCTGAAGCGTAAGGAAGATGTGGCACTCGCCATCTCCGACGAGATGGGCGCACCGATGGGTTTGGCGCGCAACGCGCAGGCCCCTGTCGGCCTCGGCCATCTGAAGTCGACGATCGAGGCGCTGAAATCGTTCAAGTTCGAAGAGCAGCGCGGAACGACCCGCGTCCTGCGCGAAGGGATCGGCGTGGTCGGCCTGATCACACCGTGGAACTGGCCGCTCAACCAGATCGTTTCCAAGGTCGCACCCGCGCTTGCCGCGGGCTGCACCATGATCCTGAAGCCGAGCGAGATTGCGCCGATCAGCGCCATCGTCTTCTCCGAGATCATGCACGAGGCGGGCGTACCGGCCGGCGTCTACAACATGATCAACGGCGACGGCCCATCGGTCGGGCAGGTCATCGCCGGCCATCCGGGCGTCGACATGGTGTCCTTCACCGGTTCGACACGGGCCGGCGTGATCGTCGCCAAGACGGCGGCCGACACGGTAAAGCGCGTGGCGCAGGAGCTTGGCGGCAAATCGCCGAACATCATCCTCGCCGACGCCGATTTCGAAACCGCGGTGCGCAAGGGCGTGCAGGACTGCTTCGGCAATAGCGGCCAGTCCTGCAATGCGCCGACGCGCATGCTGGTGCCGCGGCCGCGTCACGACGAGGCGCTGACCGTCGCGAAGAAAACCGCCGAAGCGCACAAAGTCGGCGATCCGAAGGCCGACGGTACGGTGCTCGGCCCCGTGGTCAGCGAGATCCAGTTCAACAAGATCCAGCGTCTGATCGAAGCGGGCATCAAGGAAGGCGCCGACCTCGTCACCGGCGGCACCGGCCGTCCCGAGGGACTCAATCGCGGCTACTATGTCCGGCCGACGGTGTTCGGCAATGTCCGCAACGACATGACGATCGCGCGCGAGGAAATTTTCGGGCCGGTCCTCGCCATCATGCCCTATGACAGCGAAGAGCAGGCGATCGAGATCGCCAACGATACCGAATATGATCTCTCCGCCTGCGTGCAGTCGACGGATGCGGCGCATGCGCGCAAGGTCGCCCGCCAGCTTCGCGCCGGCCAGGTGAAGATCAACTATCCGGGCTGGGATGCGTTCGCACCGTTCGGCGGCTACAAGCAATCGGGCAACGGGCGTGAATATGCCGATTTCGGCATCCACGAGTTTCTCGAGACGAAGGGTGTCGTCGGCTACGGCGCCGAATAACGTGGTTCCGCGTCGCGTTTAATTTTCGTGTCTGATGTTTGCGTCGTGCGGTTGGTCGTCCATTGTTAAGCGCTGACGCGCGGGCGGACCGGCCGCACGCGCGTTTAAGCGGCAAAATCGCATGACCGGAATCCGCCATGACAGGGAACATGATTGAGAAGACGGCACGAATTCTGTCGTCGGCCTGATCGCCCTGCAACGCGCTTGCTTATCGGCAGGCCGCGTTGGCCCTGCACGGCGTGCGACCATGCCGCCGCCCGGCATGCGCAGGCCCCTGAAAAACTGGACGCAAGCCGGGAGAATTTTGATACTGTTTGCATTGGATTTGGCGGCTTTTGGGGGAGACGATCGATGACAGACATTGGTGTGGTGTTTGCCAACCTGGCCGATACGGGCGAGCCGCCTTTGATCTCTCAACTGGCACGCGCGTCCTGGCTCGCCGGAGTCGCGAATTCAGCAGTCCGACTCGATATCTGCACCAAACTGCGCGGAGGGAAACGCAGCGCGGAGTGGATGGCGAAAGAACTGGGTGCCAATCTTCTTCATACGCGGGAAATGCTGAATTCCTGCGTCTCGGCCGGATTGCTGGAAAAGGTCGGCGACGAGTATCGGAACACCGACGAGAGCGCCAAGTATCTGGTCAAAGGGGAACCTCATTACTACGGCGATGCCTTCACATACCTGGCGAGCCTGGGTGCGCTGTTCGATCAGGTCGATACCGCGATGCTTTCCGGCAAGGAGATGTCGCACGAGGAGCAGTTCAAGACACCGGAAGAGGAAGCGGCCTACTGGAATCACTACATGCTCGCCATGGAGCAATGGGGCGGCGGAATGCAGGAGGACATGCTCCTGGAAAATACCGACCTGACCGGCAAGAAGAAGATGCTCGATGTGGGATGCGGATCTGGGGTCTATACCTTTGCCTTTTGCCGCAAGTATCCGAATCTGCATGGCGTTCTGTTCGATCAGGAAAAGGCCCTGCCGCTTGCCAAATCCCGCATCGAATCCCTGGGACTGTCGCAGCGCGTGTCGACGATCGCGGGCAACTATTACAATGATCCATTCGGCACGGGCTACGACGCAGTCCTGTTTTCGGGCGCACTGATTCAGGAGCCGCCCGAGGGGCAAATACGTCTCATGAAGAAGGCGTTCGAGAGCATGAACGCGGGCGGCCTGATCATCGTTCAAGACATACTGAGATTGGGGCCCTACACCGAAACGACGCCCAAGATCGCGCTGGAAAGCCTGGTGGCTGCGGTTTTCTACGGCGGTTCGGGCGGCGTCGTCTCCGGCGACGATACGGCGGAATTTCTGGCCGCCGCCGGCTTCGTCTCGCCGAAGCAGATTCCCCTGCCCGGCGTGTATTCGCTGGTGACGGCCGTAAAGCCGTAGGATGGGCGGGGCGCAGCCGCCGATCTTCATTTAACGATTCGTTCGACGCCGGAAATTGAACGTCTATCGTCCGGCCGAATTGGGGCGAAGTTTTGGCTGCAGCCGTATCGGCCAGGTAGTTGCCGGCGACGAGTCGCGCTTCCGACAAAACCCGCAGCCTGATGATCCTGCCACGCGCGCGGGCCCGCGCGATCGCGCGCCCGGCGCGTGATCTCTCCGATCGAAAGACGGGAAGGGATTCCGGGAAAGACCTGGTGGCGCTCCCGAAATTCCTTCAGACCCCTCATGACCAATTCAATCATAAAGGGTTGCCCTCACGGGATTTTTCCGTTACCTAACCCGTTAAGATATGTCGGGCTGTACCTTGGAGAGGCACCTATGGCAATCGCTGCAGCCACGAGCACGTCAACACCCGCACCGCGCCTTGGCGCGACGCCCGACGGCGGCGATGCGGGCGATACTGGCATCTCCATGCCCTTCCTCGCCACCAGCAATGCGACAACGCGCGAGCGGCGTCTTGCCTGGGGCGTGGTCGTCGTCTCGGCCCTGATCTTTGTCCTCGCGCTTCCCTACGCCAAGGTGCACCTCGTCGAGGTGCCGGCATTCATCCCGGCCTATATTTCCGGCCTCATCATCATAAGCCTGGTCACCGCCGTCATGCTGGTCGGCCAGTTCGTTCGGCTTCGCTCGCTGGCGCTGCTCGCTTTGTGCGCGGGGTATTTCTTCGACGCCGGCATCGCGGTTCCCTATCTGATGTCGTTTCCGGGCGTTCTCGCACCTCAAGGCATCATCGGCGGCGGCGGCCAGACAACCGCCTGGCTCTATACGTTCTGGCATGCCGGCATGCCTTTGTTCGTCCTCGCCTATGCACTGCTCGGCAGGCGTTCCGGCAAAACGATCGCCAACGCGCCGGGCATCATGCTGGGTGCCGCCGCCTTCGTGCTCGCGGTGCTCGTGCTGATGGTTCTGGCATCGACCGCCGGCCACGATGTTCTCCCGCCGATGATGGCCGGCAACGTGAAGGCGCCCTCCGCGTTCTACATCCTCGGCAGCGCGTGGCTGTTCAGCGGCGCCGCGCTGTTCGTCCTGTGGCGCAAGGGCATCCGCACCAGCCTCGATGTCTGGGTCTCCGTCGCGATGGTCGCGTGGATCTTCGACATTGCGCTGGCCGCGGTCTTCAACGGCGGGCGCTACGACCTCGGCTACTACGCCGGTCGTCTCTACGGCCTGCTGGCGATCAGCTTCGTACTCGTCGCCATGCTGCTCGAGACCACGGGCCTCAACGGCCGCGTGGTGGCGGCGGCCGCCAAACTGAGCGACGAAGTCAAGAAAACCAATGCCCGCGCGCAGTCCATCGAAGCGCAACTTCGTCAGGCGCAGAAGATGGAAGCGATCGGCAATCTGACCGGCGGCATGGCCCATGACTTCAATAACCTGCTCACCATCATCATCGGCAACCTCGACCTTCTCGTCGCCGACCGCAAGGACGACCCGGAGGTGCAGAAACTCAGTGGCGAGGCACTGGAGGCGGCGCTGCGCGGCGCCGATCTGACGCGGCGCCTGCTCGCCTTCGCCCGGCAGCAGCCGCTGCAGCCGAAGCACGTCAAACTCAACGATTTGGTAAGCAACATCACGCGGCTGCTGAGCCGCACGCTCGGCGAAAGCATCGAGATCACGCTCGACCTCGATCCGCAGGCGTGGCCGGTCGTGGCCGATCCGGCACAGCTCGACGCCGCTTTAACCAACCTCGCGACCAACGCGCGCGATGCCATGCCGAATGGCGGCAGCCTGATCATCGTGACCGGCAACCGTCATCTGGACGCGGATTATGCCGCCCAGCATGTCGACGTGACGGTGGGCGACTATGCCATGATCGAGGTCAGCGACACCGGCTCAGGCATGGCGCCCGACGTCGCTGCGCGGATCTTCGAGCCGTTCTTCACGACGAAGGATCAGGGCAAGGGCACCGGCCTCGGTCTCAGCATGGTTTACGGTTTCATGAAGCAGTCGGGGGGCCACATCAACATTTACAGCGAGCCCGGCATCGGCACGACGTTCCGACTCTATCTGCCGCGGGGCGAAGGCGAGAAGCCGCTGGCTGACACGCCCGTCGCGACCACAGCCCTGGAAGGGCACGGCGAGACCATCCTCGCCGTCGAGGATAACCCGTCGTTGCGCCGCGTCGTCGTGCGCCAGCTCCACGAGCTTGGCTACCGGGTGGTGGAAGCGGACAACGCGCCCACCGCGCTCGCAATGCTCGACAAGGAGAACGTCGAAATGCTGTTCACCGACGTGGTCATGTCCGGTGGCATGAACGGCATCGAGCTCGCGCGCCAGGCCGTGCAGAAGCGACCGCAGATCAAAGTGCTCATCATGTCCGGATTTCCCAATGTGAAGTTCAACGGGAACGGCGGCCTGTCCACGCCCTGGCGCCTCCTCAACAAGCCGTACCGGAAAGAGGATCTTGCCCGCGCGATCCGCGAGGTTCTGGACGAGCACCGCGTATGATGCTCCGCGCACGCGCGCGCGATCGCGGCGATTGAACGGCAGGAGCGGGAATCCGGGGGAAGGCTTGGTGGTGCCCGCAGTCTAAGGCTAACGGGTCTCGGACAAAATTCCCCGTTAACCGGGAAAATTCTGGAAAATCGTCCATTTTTATGCCGCGCGGCGGAATTTTGAATTCCTATTGGAACTGCCAGATTAGGCATTTAGCACATTTTTCCCGAGGCGACAGAGCAGGGAATTTCTAACCATCGATCAGGTACGGTTAAAAACAGATCAGCGAGGCTACCACTCGCCGCAGGGAACCCCCTCCGGTCCTCACTGCGCCGGCTTACTCGATGCCCGAGAGGGCAAGTACCATCCGCATCCGCCGGGCCGCCAGTTCCGGATCCGGGAACAGGCCGAACTTGTCGGCACGCGGAATCGCTGCCTGCCGATCCCGGCGACAGCTACAAGAAAATCGTCAAGCTGGCGCGACCGCACGTGATAGAGTTGGTCGAACTGATCAATTTTTACCAACGCAAGCAGGACGGCGGCAGCTGAGGATCGCCGAATTGTGGCGCCGCTGTTCAGGGCAAATGAAGGCATCGAGAATTCAGGGCCCGGTTCAAAGCGAAATCGACGACCGTGCGGCGGAAGCCGGGGCGTTGATGAATGCATTTGTCAAACGAACCGGCCTTTCGGATCGGTCCGCCGTTCCGCGACGCTACTTGTGGACCGATGCGTTCGCAGTCTGCAACCTGCTCGAACTCGGCCGACGTTCTGGAAACGATACCGAAAGGGAACTCGGCATAGCACTTATTGATCAGACCCATACCGTTCTCGGACGGCACCGGCCCGCCGACTCGCGGAAAGGATGGATCAGCGGGCTGGACGAGCGGAGCGGTCAACTTCATCCGACCGCAGGCGGCCTCCGCATCGGCAAGAGTCTGAACGAACGCGGCCCGAACGAACCGCTCGATCCCCGCGAGGAGTGGGATCGCGACGGGCAATACTTCCACTACCTCACGAAGTGGATGCATGCGCTGCACCAGGCGAGCCGCGCGACGGGCAATCCAGTCTATCTGCATTGGGCAATGGAGATGGGCCGCACCATCCTGCCGAAATTCGCCTATCGCGCCGGACCCGACGGTCCGTGGCGCATGTACTGGAAAATGAGTATCGACCTTTCGCGCCCGCTGGTCGCCTCTATGGGCCATCACGATCCGCTCGACGGGCTGGTAGCCTACGGCGAGGTGCAGCGGCTTGCCGCCGAACTGCAGGGCGGAGGCCCAGGTGCGGGTCTTTCCGAAGAGATCGCAATCTTGGGGAGCATGTGTCGTGACACGAACTGGGATACTGACGATCCTCTGAGCATCGGCAGCCTGCTATGCGATTGCTACCGGGTCGTCCAGATCTCCATGACTGACGGCCCATTTCCGCCGGCGCTGCTCCCGGCGATGCTCGCTTCTGTCGTGCGGGGACTGCGGGCTTTCGTGGCGACCGATCCGATGAGCGATCCTGTCGACCGACGACTTGGCTTTCGGGAGCTCGGGCTCACGATCGGGCTGCATGCGCTTGAACGGCTGGAGATTCTGCTGTCCGCGCAGCGGCACAGGATTCCCGACGCCGCGACGACCGCCCGTCAGGTCGAGCAGCTGCGACCGTTCCTGCCGTTGCGGGCGATCCTCGAGCGGTTCTGGACGCGCAGCGACACACAGGAATCCCGCAACTGGCTGGCGCATCGCGACATCAACGAGGTGATGCTCGCAACCTGCCTGCTTCCCGACGGATTCCTCGAACTCGACTGGGAACGGAGTGAGACACGATGAGTGAACTGGAACGCAGACGGGCACAAATGGTCGAGCACCAGATCGCGGGGCGCGGAGTTCGCGACCCGCTCGTGCTCGCCGCGATGCGCAAGGTCCCGCGGGAGAAGTTCCTGCCCGAACGGCTGCACAGCCAGGCGTATGACGACACGCCGCTGCCGATCGCCGAGGGCCAAACGATCTCGCAGCCTTACATCGTCGCATTCATGGTCGAGGCGCTCGTGCTGCGCGGCGGCGAGAAGGTCCTCGAGATCGGCGCGGGATCAGGCTATGCCGCGGCCGTGCTCGCCGAGATCGCTGGCGACGTCTATACGATCGAACGGATCGGCCAGTTGGCGGAAAAAGCAGCATCCAACCTGAGTGACGCAGGCTATCGTAACGTCCACGTTCTGCACGAGGATGGCACCCGCGGATGGCTGGAGTACGCGCCGTTCGATGCCATTTTAGTATCGGCCGGCGCGCCGGACGTACCGGAATCGCTCAAGAACCAGCTGGCCGAAGGCGGCCGGCTCGTGATTCCGGTCGGGCACGACGAGCGTGCCCAGGAGCTGATCCGGATCACCCGCAAGCCGAAGGGACAATTCGAGCGAGAGGATCTGGCCGACGTTCGCTTCGTGCCGCTGATCGGAGCCGAAGGATGGGAGGTGTCGGAGCCGGCCCCAGCGACGTCGCGGCCACGCGTCATACGCGCCAGGGCCAAAACCGACGAACCGCTGCCGGGCCTCATCGTGAAGCAGGGCGAAAGTTTCGAGCATCCCGACGATGCCGATCTCGGATCCCTCCTCGACCGGATCGGCGACGCGCGCGTCGTACTGATTGGGGAATCGTCGCACGGCACCTCGGAGTTCTACCGGATGCGTGCCCGGATTACCCGGGAGTTGATCGCGGAGAAGGAATTCGGGATCGTCGCCGCAGAGGCCGACTGGCCGGACGCTGCGCGCATCGATCACTATGTCCGGCATCGCGGCACGCCCGCCTCGGACTGGATCGCCTTCACTCGCTTTCCGACCTGGATGTGGCGCAATGTGGAAACCCGCGGCTTCATTGACTGGCTGCACGAGCGCAACAAGAACCTGCCCTACGAGCAGCGCGCCGGTTTCTATGGACTCGATCTCTATAGTCTCTATGACTCGGTCCGCGCCGTCGTCGACTATCTCGAGGACGTGGACCCCGATCTCGCACAGATTGCACGCCTCCGCTACGGCTGTCTCAGCCCGTGGGAGGCCGATCCGGCGGCCTACGGGCATGCGGCGTTGACCGGCCACTACCACGATTGCGAGGATGAAGTGGTCCGAATGCTGACCGAGCTTCGTGGCCGCCAGCAAGATTACGCGCTCAAGGACGGCGAACGCTTTCTCGATGCCGAGCAGAATGCACGCGTCGTCGCCAATGCCGAAAGATACTATCGAGTCATGTATTACGGCTCCCGCGCCTCATGGAACCTGCGGGACCGTCACATGTTCCAGACACTGCAACACATCATGGCCGCGCGTGGCCCGGCGGCGAAGGTGGTCGTGTGGGCCCACAATTCCCATATCGGCGATGCCTCCGCGACCGAGATGGCAGCGCGCGGCGAGATCAATATCGGCCAGCTCTGCCGCGGGGCGTTTGGCAAAGAGGCCTACGCGATCGGCTTCGGCACCGATCACGGCACCGTCGCCGCGGCCTCGGACTGGGGTGGCGAAATGGAGATCAAGCAAGTGCGCCCGTCACATCCGCAAAGCCACGAATGGTGCTTCCACCGGACCAACGTGCCAGGGCTGCTGCTGCCCTTGCGTAAGCATCCGGACGGCGAACTTGCGCGGCGACTGCAAGCGCCACGGCTCGAGCGCGCGATCGGCGTGATCTACCGGCCGGAAACCGAGCTCGCCAGCCACTATTTCGAGGCGATCCTGCCGAATCAATTTGACGAATACATTTGGATCGACGAAACGCGCGCGATCGAGCCGCTCGACACCGGCGAGCTGAGGGGTATGCCGGAAACCTATCCGTTCGGCCTGTGAGTTACGATCTCCCGACCGCGCAACGATGAAAGTGACTGGAGGATAATCATGAGTACCACCGGACTCGAAGTGTTCGACAAGACGCTGCAGACGACGAACATCTGGCTCGACGAGATCATGCAGGAACTGGGACCCGACCGGCAGTTTGCCTGGCACGTGCTGGGCGCCGTGCTTCGGCCCCTGCGCGACCGGCTTCAGCTCGGGCTCGCGGCGCATCTCGGCGCCCAGCTGCCGCTGCTGGTGCGCGGGCTCTATTACGATCAGTGGAAACCCGGCACCGAGCCCGACAAGTCCCGCTTGCAGGACGCGTTCTTCGGGCAGGTCGAGAAGGGGCTACACGGAATTCGACCGGTAAAGACGCAGGAGGCCGTGACCGTCGTCCTGCATGTGCTGTCGCGGCATATCGATCGCGAGCAGAGCGCCAAGGTCCGCGACGCGCTGCCGGCGGATTTGCGGAAGCTC
>JBBDWW010000423.1:0-1832 GCA_040902645.1 Dongiaceae bacterium
AAGCCTCAGGAAGCTCGGCGTCGATGTCGTCGATCTTTTGCTGATCCACTGGCCCAATCCCGAAATCCCGGTGGCGGAGGCAATGAAGGCCTTGTCGGAGGTCAAACGGAAGAAGCTCACGCGCCATATCGGCGTCTCCAACTTCACCGTCGCGCTGCTCGATCAAGCGGTTGCCGCGGCAAGCGAGCCGCTGGTTACGGATCAGATCGAGTACCACCCGTTCGTCGATCAGACGAAGATGTTCGCGGCAATGCGCCGGCACAAGATGGCGATCACCGCGTACTGCCCGGTGGCGCGTGGCAAGGTAGTCGGCGATCCGACGATCGAGGCGATCGCCAAGGCGCACGGCAAGACGGCGGGACAGGTGACGCTGCGCTGGCTGATCCAGCAGGGGGACGTCATCGCCATTCCGAAGGCATCGCGACGGGAGCGGCTGGAAGAGAATCTGGCGATCTTCGACTTCGCGCTCGGCGACGCGGAGATGAAGGCGATGTCGGCACTGAAGGCGCGCGGCCTGCGGCTGGTCAACGAGCCGGCCTGGGTGCCGGCCTGGGATTGATCGCCGCTATGCTGCGCGCGGGCTGATCGACTTCAGCTCATCGGCTATCGTGCGGCGGCGCTCCATCAGATCGAAGTCCGTCTGCAGCCCGAGGAAGAAGCCATCCGACATTCCGAAATAGCGGGCGAGCCGCAGATCGGTATCCGCGGTCACTGTGCGTTTGCCAAGCACGATCTCGTTTATGCGCCGCGGTGAAACGCCGATCGCGCGGGCGACGGCGTTTTGCGACAGGTTCATCGGCCGCAGGAACTCTTCCAACAGAATCTCCCCGGGATGAGGGTTGTGAAGAAGGTCAGTGATAGTCGACGATCTCGACTTGGTGGGCATTGTTTTCTCTCCAGACGAAGCAGATGCGCCATTGGTCGTTGACGCGGATTGCGTGCTGTCCTGTTCGTTTGCCTTTCAGGGCTTCAAGCCGGTTGCCGGGTGGGATGCGGAGGTCCTCAAGCGAGCGCGCGCTGTTGATCAGGCGCAGTTTTCTGAGGGCGGTCGCCTGGATGTCGCCCGGGAGGCGACGGCTGCGGCGGCCGTCCCAAATGGTTCTCGTCTCGCCGTCGGCAAAACTCGAAATCACTCGCTATCATAGCGCATGACGTTATACGGTCAACTCGATCGTTGGCAATGTCGCCACCGGGATCGTGCGGAAACGGCACTTTCTGGTAATCTCGAAGCCATTGATCCGGATTTCCAGGGGACAATCATGAGACCTACGGCTTTCCGCGCCTTCGCCGCCGCTATCCTCGGAGCGGCTGCCTTGGCCGCGCCCGCCGAAGCCCAGTACTCCGCCTTTTATGCAGCCACCCAGCAGGAACTTGCCGGGACGCCCGGTACGGTCATCCGCTGGGAGCCGCTCGCGGGCGCGCCCTGGGGATCGAAGGCCTACCTTGTGCTCTACCGGTCGACCGGGCTTCAGGGCGAGCCGATCGCGGTTTCGGGGGTCGTGGTCGTGCCGGACGCGGAGCCCGCCGGCGGATACGAATTCATCGCCTGGGCGCACCCGACAACCGGCGTCGACGACAAATGCGCGCCGTCGCTCTCGCTGGTGCTTGACGTATTCAAGACGATCCCCGGCCTCGACGACATGGTGAAGCGCGGCTATGTGGTGACCGCCACCGACTATCCGGGCCTCGGCACGGCCGGTGAGCATCCGTATCTCGTCGGGGTCAGCGAGGGCCGGGCGGTTCTCGATTCGGTGCGCGCCGCGCGGCAGATTGCCGGCCCGACCGCGAGCAGCCGGTTTGCTGTGTGGGGCCATTCGCAGGGCGGCCACGCG
>JBBDWW010000424.1:0-1811 GCA_040902645.1 Dongiaceae bacterium
CTGCGACGTGGTGATCGCTGCCGAGAACGCCCTGTTCTCGATCGCGGAGACGCGCTGGGGGCTCACCGCGGCGATCATCCTGCCGCAGCTCGCGGACGCGATCGGCTTTCGCCAGGTGCGCCGCTACGCGCTCACCGGCGAGCGCTTCGGCGCGGAGGAGGCTCGACGCATCGGCTTGGCCCACGAGGTGGTGCCGCTCGCCGGACTCGAGGCGGCGGGCGAGAAGCTGGTCGCGCAACTCCTGCAGAACGCGCCCGAGGCGAACGCACAGACCAAGGCGGCCGCCCTCGAATTCGCCTGGGGCGCGGTGGACGAGGCGGCCTTCGAGCGCCTCGTAGAGCAGCATGCCGCGAAGCGGCGCAGCGAAGAGGGCGCCGAGGGGCTCGCCTCGTTCGTGGAGAAGCGCGCCGCGCGGTGGTTTCCCGGTGCCTAGCCGGGCAGCGGAATGAACTCCCTGTTGTCCAGGTCCGGCAGCTTGAAGCGGCCGGCGCGCCAGTCGGCTTTCGCCTGCTCGAGGCGCTCCTTCGACGACGATACGAAGTTCCATTCGATGAAGCGCTCGCCCACGGGTTCACCGCCGAGCAACATGAGCGACGCCGGGGCGCGCGCCTCGATCGCTGCCTCGCCGGCACCGAATACGAGCAGCTGCCCTTCGGCGAAGCGCCGTCCGTCCGCTTCGACTTCTCCCGAGATCACGTAGGCCGCGCGCTCGGCGTACGCCGAGGGCAGGCGCTCGCTCGCGCCGGCTTGCAGCGTGCTGTGCACGTAAAAGAGCGGCGAGTGCGTCTTCACCGGCGAGCGCGCGCCGTGCGCTTCGCCAGCGATGAGACGGCGCCTGACGCCCTTCTCGTTCATCTGCGGCAGTTCCGCGACCTGATGGTGGAAGAACGCTGGATCGGTCTCCTCGTGCTCCTTCGGCAGTGCGACCCACGCCTGCAGCCCGTCCATGCCACCGCCTTCGCGGCGCGCGCGCTCGAAGCGCTCCGAATGCGTGATGCCGCGGCCGGCCAGCATCCAGTTGACTTCGCCCGGCCGGATCGCCTGCTCGGAGCCGACGCTGTCGCGATGCATGATCTCGCCCTCGAAGAGGTAGGTGAGCGTGGAAAGCCCGATGTGCGGGTGCGGCCGCACGTCCACGGAGCGCGGAATTCCCGCGTCGAATCGCGCCGGTCCCATGCGGTCGAGGAAGATGAACGGGCCCACCATGCGCCGCTGCGCGAACGGCAGCAGCCGCCCGACTTCGAAACCGCCGAGGTCGCGGCGGCGCTGGTCGATGACGAGCTCGATCATGGCGAGGAGTCTACTTCGGGCCCCAGCCGTACTGCAGCCCCGCGAACACCAGGGTGTCGCGCTTCTCGATCCCGGGCGGCGGATTGCTCTGGTAGCGCACCGAGTAGTTGAGCGTCAGGTTCCATCGGTCGACGAGCGGTGCGAGGAAGCCCGCGTCGAACACCAGTCGATGCTCTCCTGATTCCGTCAGATTCGGGTAGTAAGCCAGCCGCTGGCGAAAGCTCGTGCGCTCGCTGAACTTGTGCGTGGTTTCCTCGCCGATCAGGCCCTCGTCGAAAGAGCGCTTGGTCCCGGAATAGAGCTGTTCGCGGCTGTGCGAATAGCCGGCGAACACGTCGAACGTGAAGGTCTCGGTCCGGCGCAGGTGCAGGCCCGCGCCGATCGAGGGCGAGTGCCGCCACTTGAGGTCGGCGAGCTTGTCCTTTTCCGAATCGAAGCCGACGAAGCCGTACTTGAGGTCGTCGAAATCGAGGTCGTAGCGCACGCCCGCGCGGAACAGGCTGGCGGTCAGCTCATCCACG
>JBBDWW010000425.1:0-12415 GCA_040902645.1 Dongiaceae bacterium
CGCGACAGCAGCGGCATCGCGACACCGACGAGGCCGGTGCCGGCGAGGATGCGGTTAAAATCGCGACGGCCGATGTCGCGGTTGACGATTTGTTGAACCAGCTCTTGCGGCTTGATCGGTCTGTTCATCGGTACCTCCCTGGGGTGCAGCAATCGGTTGGCGCCTTGTCGTTTCTTATTCAGCGACGGCAGGCTTTCCAAGTCTGTCGCATTTCCCGGTGCCGGCCTCAGGCGCATGGCGGGCGATAGTCGGGGTCAGACCAGACGATCGGGAACAGGTCGTCCGGCAGCGGGTCACCATCGGCAAGCCCGATATCGTGGTAAGGCGGCGAGGTCTCGCCCGGTCGCACGGCATAGCGCACATCGTCACCGACCCAGCGGGTCGAGAATCCGCGCCGCCGCGTCGTCTGGCTGTTGCCGGCTGCCGCGTGAAGCGCGCGGAAATCGAACATCACCGCATCGCCCGGCTCGAGAGCCCAGCGCAGGATGCGATAGCTGGCGCGATCGGCGTCGATATCGGGGACCGGTCGATAGCCCTCACCCGCATAGGCATAGTCGGTCGAATCGATGAACCGCCGCGGATAGAACAGGGTTTCCCAGCAATGCGAGCCGGCGACGAATTCCAGCGAACTTTCCAGCGGCACCGGATCGAGCGCGAGCCACAGGCTGGCGGTTTTGCGGCCTTGCACGTTGTAATAAGGCAGATCGTGGTGCCACGGCGTCCGCTTGGCGGTGCCTGGCTCCTTGATCAGCACATGTTCGTGAAAGATGCGCACAAACGACGCCCCCGTCGCCCGTCCGGCAACGGCGGCGGCACAGGAGTTTTCGACGAAGGCGCGGTATTCGGGAATGCGCCGCCAGTTGCAGTAATCGTCGAAGAAGCGGCCGGTTTCCGGCGGCTGCAGGCTGTTGCCGCCGAATCGGCTCGGATGTTCCTCGTTATAGGCAACCCCGTCGCGCAACAGATGCACCCATTCGGTGAAGAGGCCGGGTAGATGAACCGCGCCGTCGGCTCTGAAATCCGCGATGTTGTCGCCGGTCAGGATTGGCGCATCCGGGGCTGGCGCAATTTTCATGGCGGCGCTCATGCCACCCGTCCGTAGAACAGCTTGCGCGTGAACTCGGTCAGCACGACGCCTGGCTTTGTGTCGTAGCTCAGAATTGCGATGACGCGCGGCCGCGCGCCCTCGACCGGCGTGACGCGATGTAGCGAATAGCGTCCGCGAAACAGCACCAGCGCGCCGGGTGCGATGTCGAGCATCCGCACCGCGCTGCGATCACCGGCAAGGACGCGGCCAACAGCGTCGTAATTCTCGTCGGTCGGCCGGCGCAGATCGGGGCAGTACTCGAAGGTGCCGCCGGCGTCGGAATCCTGCAGCAGGATCGTCGTCACAAAATCCGCATTGTCGTAATGCCAGTTGAGCTGCTGGCCGGCGTTCTGAAGGTTGATGTTCAGCGACCCGAGCGGGTCGTCGTAGGGATAGAGCGTCTCGAAATCGAGGATCGCTGCGATCGTGCGGCGCAGCTCGGCTGCGTTGTAGACCTGGCGAAGCAGGCTCGACTGAGGAATGAGGTCGTCGGCGAGGCAGCCCACATCGCTGACATTGAGGACGTTGCGCGGATGATCGTCCGGCAGGCTGTCTTCGTTGGCGGCGAGATAGGGATTATGGCTGTGTGCGCAGTAATAGCAGTCGCCGGCCATCGCCTCGGCCTCGCGCAGAATCGATCCGATTGCCCTCTCGGTCAGGAACTGCGGCAGCACCAGCACACCGTTCTCCCGGACGCCACGACGCCATTCCGCGAGCGCCTTGCGGCCTTCCGGCTGGTCCAGCCGGTCGATCGGGTAGGCGGCGAGATTGACGATTTCGGCCAGGAACTGATGCGCCATTTAGCCTCCTCGGGGACTGCCAAGCCCGGCGTTCCCGCGAAACCGAGTGTTCCAGCAAGCCGATACCGCGCCAAACGATTATCCCGTATCATTCGCTTAACCTGAGGTTAACCCGACAATGAGATGCGGCGAATCCTGCCCAGCCTGACAGCCCTGCGTGCCTTCGAGGCCGCAGCTCGCAACGGCAGCTTCAAGGCGGCCGCCGGCGAACTGCATGTGACCGAAGCCGCCGTCAGCCGTCAGATCCGGTTGCTCGAAAGCGAGCTGGGCGCGCGCCTGTTCGATCGCCTGAACCGGCGCGTCGAGCTGACGCAAATGGGCGCCGCATATTTCACGTCGATCCGCGAAGCCTTCGATATCATCGATGGTTCGACGCGTCGCGCTTCACGCCGCAAGTCGCGCCGCACGCTCGTGCTCGCGGTCGATCCCGGCCTTGCCGCGCGCTGGCTCATCCCGCGCATGCGCGCGTTTCGAACCGCCTGTCCGGAGGTCGAGGTCGAGATCCATCCCTCGCTGGCGCTGACGCCGCTGCCCCATCCGGAGATCGACGCCGCCATATTCTACGGCCGCGCGAACGACGCATCGTTGCTTCAGGATTTCATGATGGACGTGACCGCCTTTCCGGTCTGCCGGCCCGCGACCAAGGAGGGAGCAAAGGCGTTGCGCCGGCCAGTAGATCTGGCAAACCATGTTCTGCTGCATGAAACGTCGACCGACTGGTGGGAACGGTGGCTGGCGGCAGCCGGTTGCACCGATGTCGACGGCAAATCGGGCACGATCTATCACGACACGAATTTCGCGCTCGATGCGGCGGTGCTCGGCGAGGGTGTCGCGTTGGGCGACGATTGTCTCGCCTATGTCGATCTGAAGGCGGGGCGGCTGGTGCGGCCGTTCCCGCTCGCGCTGACTTCGGGTTCATATTTTCTGATCTATCCCGGCGACGGCGCGACGGAGCGGCAGCTCGCACCGTTCCGCGAATGGTTGCTGGCAGAATGTCGTGCGCACAATGACGAGATCGCGGAATATCGGGCCGGATTCGAGAGCGCCGGCCGCCTCGAATCGGTGAACCGGTAGTGCATTTGTTGTTCAGCGCCCTGTCGATCGGGTACGACCGGTGCTAGGGGTCTGCTATCGGGTACGACGATCCGAACGGATCGCAATTGGGGACGGATGTCGATGAGACTGACGGAGCGCTTCGAATTCATCGCCGGCCTGACCTTGCTGACGCTGCTCGCGGTCGGCTGTCTGGTAGTGCTGCTGCCGTTCCTCTCGGCGATTCTCTGGGCCCTCATCCTCTGTTTCTCGACCTGGCCGATCTACACGCGCGTTCTCGGCTGGCTCAAGGGCCGCCGCACGCTGGCAGCGACCTTGATGACGTTGCTGGTTGCGCTCGTACTCGTCGTGCCGCTCGCCTTCCTCGGCGCCACGCTCGCCGATCATGTCACCGGCGTCGTCCAGGTGGTGCGCCTGCTGCTCGATGAAGGCCTGCCGGATCCGCCCACCTGGCTGGTCGACGTGCCGCTGTTCGGCGGCGATTTCCATGCTTACTGGGAAAATCTGGCGCGCAACGAAGGCGCCTTCCGTCTCGCGGTCGAACCCTATCTCTCGCAGGCGCGCAACTGGATGCTGACCAGCGGTGCGAGCATCGGACAGGGGGCGATCGAGCTCACGCTCAGCGTTCTCATCTGTTTCTTTTTCTATCGCGACGGCCGCGATGTCGCAGCGCAGATGCATTCGGGCATACGCCGCGTCGCCGGCGATCGCGCGCTGCATCTGCTCGATGTCGCGGGATCGACGATCAAGGGCGTCGTCTACGGCGTGATGGGCACGGCCTTCGCGCAGGGGCTGCTCGCCACCATCGGTTTTTGGATGGCCGGGGTGCCCGGCGCGCTGCTGCTCGGCTTTGCGACCTTCGTGCTGTCGCTGGTTCCGATGGGGCCGCCCCTGGTCTGGGCGCCGGCCGCCTTGTGGCTGCTCTATACCGGCGACACCGGCTGGGCGATTTTCATGGCGCTCTGGGGCTTCTTCGTCGTGAGCAGCATCGACAACATCATCAAGCCCTGGCTCATCAGCCGCGAAAACCGCCTGCCGATCCTGCTGGTGTTCCTCGGCGTGATCGGCGGCCTGATCTCGTTTGGCTTCATCGGCATCTTTCTTGGGCCGACCTTGCTGGCCGTCGGCTTTACCTTGTTCCAGCAATGGAACTCATCGCGCCTGCGCCCGGTCGGATTGGCCGATGACGAGACGGCCAACGGCGAATTTTGAGTTCCCCGGCCGGATAGGAGACCGCTCGTGAAAATGCCAATGCCCGATGCCGCCACGATCGACCGCCGCGCCACGATCGCCGCCGACCTTGCCCGCATCCTGCCCGGCGATGCGGTGATCCACGAGGCGCGCGAACGCCGCGTCTATGAAAGCGACGGCCTGACCGCCTATCGCACGATGCCGCTCGAAGACAGGCTCCTGCTCGGTATGGCGCGCCGGCGTCCGACGATGCCGGCCCGGTGATGTGACTGCGATGCCGGTGCGCAAACCGATCGCGGACCGGCGTGTTAACCTGCAAAACGCAGCAAATCGATCCGCAGCTTACCTCACAAAGCGAGCGCCCTGCCGGTCACGTCCGCCCGCAGGCGGTTGAGGTCGGTCAGGCTGCGGATTGTTTGCTTGGGACGCTGTGTTGCGATCCCAACGAGAAGGATTTCGAGAAAAGCAAGCGTCGCCGTGTGCATGCTGAACGTGTCGGCGCGGCCACGTGGAATCTGGAGTACGAGGCCGCTTCGCTTTGCGAGCTTTGCCCCGAGCGTATCGGTCATGAGAATTCGCGGAAGTTTGACGTGATCGGCACGATCGAAGAGGGCCCGCAGTTCAGGATAGACGCGTCCATAGGCCATGATCAGCAACAGGTCGCCCTTTCGAAGGCTCAGGAGCCGATCGGCGAGCAACAGGCCCGTGTCGGTCATGGTGAATGCGTCGAAGCCGAACCGGCCAACCTGTATGGCAAAATACTCCGCCATCGCGCTCGACGGACCGATTCCGAAGACGGCGATGCGGTCTGCCCGAATGACGTGATCGACGGCGTCCTGGAACAGCTTCGGCGAAATGCCGTCACGAATTGCCGTCAGGGATCCGAGGTGAAGGTCGAGGGTTGCCTCGAAAGCCTTGTGAAGGTTCCCCTTCACCTCTTCGAGCGTGCGCGCGACGCGGTTTGCGGGGCTGAGATCGTGACGCAACTCGTCGGCAAGGTCGCGACGCAGCGCATTGAGTCCCGAATAGCCGAGCGCCTTGGCCGTCCGAACGATGGTTGCGTCGCTCGTTTCGAGTTTCATTGCCAGCGAAGCTGCCGAGGAAACGAGGGCCTCCTCCCGGTGTGCCGCGATGTATTGCGCGACCCTCAGCACCGCCGGGCCCAACTCAGTCGACCGCGCCTGGAGGCGCATTTTAAGAGGGTTTCGAGGCGACATAAGAGCGGTTGACTCCGTCTGTTTCAAACACTACAAGATGATAATCAAGTGTAGTATATACTACATTAACAGAGGCCGGCATAGGATGGAAGGCGTATCCTGGAGCGTCGCCGCTCCCGCCATCGGTGCGGCCTTTGCCGCGTCGCTTGTCGAGGTGGTCGAGGCATTCACGATCGTGCTGGCGGTCAGCGCGCTCAGGGGGTGGCGGCCCGCCGCGTCGGGAACGATCGCCGCGCTCGTTCTTCTCGGGCTGCTCGTACTGATTCTTGGCCCGATACTCGACCGCGTCCCGCTCCATCAGTTGCAGCTGGTCATTGGAGTCCTGCTGCTGCTTTTCGGGATGGGTTGGCTGCGGAAAGCCATCCTGCGCGCGGCTGGCGTGATGCCGCTGCACGATGAGGACGCCGCCTTTGCCGCCGAGCAGGCCACGCTGGCCGATGCTGCTAAACGACGGCACAGTTCGCTCGACTGGATTGCGGCGATGGCCGCATTCAAGGCCGTGCTGCTGGAAGGTCTCGAAGTCATTTTCATCGTCATCGCGGTTGGCGCCGGCCGCGGCCTGATCGGCGCTGCGGCACTGGGCGCGCTTGCGGCCTGTGTCGCCGTCCTCACCATTGGCGTGATCGTTCATCGGCCGCTTTCGAAAGTCCCCGAGAACACGCTGAAGTTCGGCGTGGGCATCATGCTGTCCGCCTTCGGCGTCTTCTGGACCGGCGAGGGGCTGGGCGTAGAATGGCCCGGGCATGACCTGATGCTGTTCGTTTTTGCAGCCCTGTTTCTGGTCACGGGAGTCGGCATGTCGGCGCTTCTGCGCCGGCCGGCCGGGGAGGCGGCCCGATGACCGTGCTGCTCGATGTGCTCAAGGAACTTCGCGGCATGTTTCTTGCCGACGCGAAGCTGAGCAGCGCGATTCTCGGGTTCGTGGCATTCGTCGCCGTTCTCATTCACGATGGACTTGATCCGACGATTGCGGGATTCGCGCTGCTTGCCGGCTGCCTGACAATTCTCGCAGCGGTGACTGCCCTCGAGTCAGGCCGTCGGGGCCGAGGCTAGGAAGCGGCTTGCGCCAGCTGGCATAAGATGGGTCCCTCCGGTGGCGGTTGCGCTGCCTAATCGTTTTCGATCCTCCCGAATTCGGCTAGCATCGTGGCGACACTTCGCGAGGTCATCGCCCCATGAAAATGCCAATGCCCGATGCCGCCACGATCGAGCGCCGCCACGCGATCGCCGCGGATCTGCGCGCGCTGCTGCCGGGCGATGCGGTGATCCACGAGGCGCGCGAACGGCGGGTCTATGAAAGCGACGGGCTGACCGCCTATCGCACGATGCCGCTCTTGGTCGCACTACCGCGTACCACCGACGAGGTCGCCGCCGTGCTGCGTTATTGCCACGGCGAGCGGATCAAGGTCGTGCCGCGCGGTGCCGGCACGTCGCTCTCCGGCGGTGCGCTGCCGCTCGAAGACGGGCTGCTGCTCGGCATGGCGCGGTTCAACCGCATCCTCGATATCGATCTCGCCAATCGCTGCGCCACGGTGCAGCCGGGCGTAACCAATCTTTCGATCTCGGATGCAGTGCGGCCGCTCGGCTTCCACTACGCGCCCGACCCGTCGAGCCAGATCGCCTGCACCATCGGCGGCAATGTCGCGGAAAATTCCGGCGGCGTGCATTGCCTCAAATACGGCCTCACCGTGAACAACGTGCTCGGCGTCGAATTCGTCACGATCGATGGCCGCGTCCTGCGCTTCGGCGGCAAGCATTACGATGCCGGCGGCTACGATCTGCTCGGCCTCCTCAACGGGTCCGAAGGCCTGCTCGGTGTCGTGACCGAGGTGACGGTGCGCCTCACCCCCACGCCGGAGACGGCGCGTGCGCTGCTGCTCGGTTTTCCAACGAGTGAGCAAGCGGGATCTTGCGTCGGTGCGATCATCGCGGCCGGCATCATTCCCGGCGGCATGGAGATGATGGACCGGCCGGCGATCCATGCGGCCGAAGATTTCGTTCATGCCGGCTACCCGCTCGATGTCGAGGCGCTGCTGATCGTCGAGCTCGACGGCACGGAGGCCGAAGTGACCGAGTTGATCGACCGGGTCGAGGCGATCGCGCGCGCGAATGGCGTCGTGCATTGCAAGGCGAGCGCAAACGAAACCCAGCGGCTCTCTTTCTGGGCCGGGCGGAAGGCTGCGTTCCCCGCGGTCGGACGGATCTCGCCCGATTACTACTGCATGGATGGCACGATCCCGCGCAGCGAGCTGCCGCGCGTTCTGGCGGCGATGCGCACGATGTCGGAGAAATACAGGCTGCGCGTCGCCAACGTGTTTCATGCCGGCGACGGCAATTTGCATCCGCTCATTCTCTACGACGCGAATGCGCCGGGCGAACTCGAGCGCGCCGAGAATTTCGGCGCCGACATTCTGCGGCTCTGCGTCGAGGTTGGCGGCGTCCTGACCGGCGAGCACGGCGTCGGCGTCGAGAAGCGCGATCTGATGGGTACGATGTTCGACGAGACCGATCTCAATCAGCAGCAGCGGGTCAAATGCGCCTTCGATGCCGAAGGGCTGCTCAATCCGGGCAAGATGTTCCCCGTGCTGCATCGCTGCGCCGAGCTCGGCCGGCTGCATGTCCATCGCGGCAAATTGCCGTTCCCCGATCTGCCGCGGTTTTGAGTTTCATGACCGTGGTCCGGTGCGATTCCGCTAAAGACGCCCTCATGGTGAGCCTGTCGAACCATGAGGGACGCGGCACCGATCGCCGGACGATCGGCCTCATCCTTCGACGGGCTCAGGATGAGGGTGCTTTATTTCCATTGTCATACCCGGCCATCTCCTCCCTCGTCATCGCCGGGCTTGACCCGGCGATCCACGGTTGGGTCGATCTCCGTTTCGATGGCGTGGCATCGCGTATCGGCACAGTGGATGCCCGGGTCAAGCCCGGGCATGACAATGGAATAGGCGCCGGTGCAAAGACGGCCCTCATGGTGAGCCCGTCGAACCAGGAGGGCGGCGGTGACGACCGTCCGGCGATCAGCCTTATCCTTCGACAGGCTCAGGATGAGGTTGCTTTCTCAGCAGGTCTCAAAGCATGACCGACATCGCCCCCGAGAACGAACAGCAGCTCGCCGAATTCCTGCGCTGGGCACTCGCCGAAGAGGCGCCGGTCGAGCTGATCGGCAACGGATCGAAGCGGCGGCTCGGTGCGCCGGTGCAGGCCGCGCACACGCTGTCGATGCAGGCGATGACCGGCATCACACTCTACGAGCCGGAAGAACTCGTGCTGCGCGCGCTGCCGGGCACGCCGATCGCCGAGATCGAGAACGCGCTCGCCGCCAAGAACCAGATGCTCGCCTTCGAGCCGCCCGACTGGGGGCCTTTGCTTGGCGCTGCCGCGAAATCCGGCACGCTGGGTGGTGCGATCGGCTGCAATCTCGCGGGGCCGCGGCGCGTGCGCCATGGTGCGGCGCGCGACCATATTCTCGGCTTCCGCGCCGTCAACGGCCGCGCCGAGAGTTTTAAATCGGGCGGGCGCGTCATGAAGAACGTGACCGGCTACGATCTTTCGAAGCTGATGGCCGGTTCAATGGGCACGCTCGCGGCGATGACCGAGATCACACTCAAGGTGCTGCCGCGCGCCGAGAAGATGCGAACCGTTCTGCTCTATGGGCTCGAGCCTGAGGCTGCGAACGCGGCGCTGGCGAATGCACTGCAACTGCCCTTCGAGGTGACGGGTGCTGCCTTTCTGCCGGCCGAGATCGCAAGCGCGAGCGCGGTCGATCTGGTGCGCGGCGCCAACGCGAGTGTGACCGCGATCCGGCTCGAAGGCGCGCCCGAATCCACGTCCGATCGCTGCACGCGGCTGCGCGCCCTGATGCGCGAGGCGACAAGCGCGCCGGACGAGGAATTGCACGGGACGCGTTCGGGCGCGTTCTGGGCGGAGATCGCCGATGTGGCGCCTTTGCTGCCCGATCCCGCCGCGACGATCCTGCGTCTGTCGGTGCCACCCGCATCCGGCGCGCGCGCGCTGCTGCGCACGCAATCACTCTGTCGATGCAAGGGCTATCTCGATTGGGGCGGCGGTGCCGTCTGGCTCGCCGGGGATGACGGTGCCGCGCTCGCAGCCGCCGCACAGGTGGCGCTCGCCGAAACCGGCGGCATCGTACAGCCGATCCGCAACGCGCCCGCCGGCCTTTCCGCGCCCGATGAACTCGCGCGCGCGATCAAGGCCGCCTTCGATCCCAAACTCATTCTCAATCCCGGACGGATGGGATAGAGAGCGGCGATGCAAACCTCGTTCACCTTAGCCCAGCTCGCCGATCCGGATATCGACGCCGCGAACGGCATCCTCAGGAGCTGCGTGCATTGCGGCTTCTGCCTCGCGACTTGCCCGACCTATCTCCTGCTCGGCGACGAACTCGACAGCCCGCGCGGGCGCATCTATCTGATGAAATCGATGCTGGAGGAGGATCGCGCGGCCGACGCCGAGACCGCGACGCATATCGATCGCTGCCTTTCCTGTCTCGCCTGCATGACGACCTGTCCTTCGGGCGTGCATTACATGCATCTGGTCGATATCGGCCGCGCCCATATCGAGAAGACCTATCGCAGACCCTGGGCCGATCGTGCGCTGCGTTCTGTGCTCGCACACACGATGCCGTATACCGGCCGCTTTCGCGCGGCTTTGCTCGGTGCCGCCCTCCTGCGGCCGCTGCGGTTTCTTGCCTTCGGTCGGTTGCGCGCGATGCTCGATCTCGCCCCCGGTCTGCCGGCACCGCGCTCGGCGACCGAGGGTGCGCAGATCTTTCCCGCCGAAGGCACGCGCCGCGCCCGCGTCGCGTTGCTCGAAGGCTGCGTGCAGCCGGCACTCAAACCCGCGATCAACGAAGCGACGATCCGGCTGCTCACGCGGCACGGTATCGAAATCGTGCAGGCTGAGGGCGCCGCCTGTTGCGGTTCGCTCGCGCATCATCTGGGGTGGCAGGACGAAAGCCACGCGCAGGCGAAGGCGAATATCGATGCCTGGCTGCGCGAGGCCGATGCAAGCGGGCTCGATGCGATCCTGGTCAACGCGTCGGGCTGCGGCACCACGCTCAAGGATTACGGCTTCATGTTCCGCGCCGATCCCGTTTGGGCGGCGAAGGCGGCACGGGTCTCCGCGCTCGCGAAGGACGTGACGGAGTTTCTGGTCGCACAGGGCATCGGCGATGCGTCAGGCGCGCGCGACAACAGGCATCTCGCGGTCGCCTATCATTCCGCTTGTTCGATGCAGCACGGGCAGAAGATCGATCGCGAGCCGCGCGATTTGCTGCGCCGCGCCGGCTTCGAGGTCCGCGAGATCAACGAGGGCCATCTCTGCTGCGGTTCGGCCGGCACCTATAACATCCTGCAATCGGATCTGGCCGACGATCTGCGCGCGCGCAAGGCCACGAACATCGCAAAGACCGGCGCCGACATTCTCGCGACCGGCAATATCGGCTGCATCGCGCAGCTCGAACGCGCGGTCAACATGCCGGTCGTGCATACGGTCGAACTGCTCGACTGGGCGACCGGCGGGCCGAAGCCGGCGGGAATCGACTTCTAATCCGCGACGCTACTGTTCACCAAGCTTATTGCAACGCCGATCAGTACGAAGTCGCCCGCATTCAGGGCGCGCGTCGTCCTGAGCGTGATTACCAAAGCGAGCGGCGCGTCGCTGCGATCACCGGCCTGGATCGTCGCCGAGATCGAATAGAGCCGCCCAGCATCTTTGATATGCGCGTCGCCGTCGATGCGCGCGGCAACCGCGACGGTGTTATGCGCTGACGTTGGAATGCTGCCGACGAAATGCAGCGCGCGGCTTGCCGATTTGCCCGAGGATGCAAACGTCCGGCCGAACAGCCGGTCGAACGGCAGCGCATCGAAGGCAAGCGCGGCATCTTCCGCCGTCGGGGTTCCGAACCGCTCTTCCGCGGCTGCGATGCGCTCATCGACATAGAGGGCGCGCCAGTGAAGGTCCGGATCGTCGCGCAGCAGGATCGCGACGGATTCTACACCGTCGGGATCGAAACCGCTCTCTACGAGGTCCGCCAATTCATCGAGCGGCGGGACGAGCAGGATCGTATCGATCGCGCCCGCTTGTGCCGCGTCGCGATAGCCCGGGTCGATCCAGTCTAACGGTACGGCGAAGGTCGCGGCGCCGAGTTCGATGTCAATGAGTGCATGGTCGTCGCCGACCGCGGACGGCAGCAATGCAGCCAGGTGAATCGTTGCAGCGGAAACGAAGCCAAGTACACGTAGAGGCGCACGCATTATCAAAAAAAGATCGTCATCGCCGGGCTTGACCCGGCGATCCACCGAAGGGCCGAATTCCGTTTATCGGACAATGGTCCGGTGCAACGGCATGGTGGATGCCCGGGTCAAGCCCGGGCATGACGAATTTATTTGAGAGTGGTGAACTAGTTCCACGCCTTCTCACGTCTCGATGAGCTCTGTGTCTCTGTGGTTTGTCATTCGCCGCGCCTCACGCCGGGGCGTCGAGCGGCCATTCCGGCAGGATCTGTCCGCCATCGACGATCAGGCTCTGCCCGGTCACGTATTTCGCCTCGTCGCTGGCGAGATAGACCGCCGCCCATCCGATATCGTCCGGCTCGCCGATATGGCCGAGCGGAATGACCGACGGCACGATCGCGGCCCGGGCGGGCGAGAACGTGTCGGGGCCGCTCGAGTTCCAGATATTGCCGGGTTCGATCGCGTTGATCGTGATGCCGAGCGGGCCCAGTTCGACCGCGGCCGCGCGCATGAAGCCGTTGAGACCGCCTTTGCTCGCCGCGTAATGGGTCCAGCCGGCAACCGCAACGCGCGGACCGGTGATCGACGAGGTGAGCACGATCCGCCCGTAACGGTTCTTCATCATCTCGGGGATGCAGGCTTGCACCGCCAGCATCGCGCCACGCAGGTTGACCGCCATCGTGCGATCCCACTCGGCGATCGTCATGTCGGCCAGCATCGATTGCGGAAAGATGCCGGCGTTGTAGGCAAGGATGTCGACGCGGCCCCAGTCGCGCAGTGCCGTCGCGACCAGCGCCGCCGCGGCCTCGG
>JBBDWW010000426.1:0-12339 GCA_040902645.1 Dongiaceae bacterium
GGCTCGCCTTCAACAGCCGCTTATAGGCGGCAATCGCCTGGTCGAGATCCTGAACGTCGTTGGCGTTGTCGTTCATGCAGCCGCCGTGCGCCCCGCATGTTGCCGCACCGCCTGCTTCACGCGGCCGATCTGCGCCGGGGCAACCGACAAGGCGCGCAGGCCGCAATCGATGAGCGGCCCGATCAGCGACGGCTGCGAAGCCATGTCGCCGCACAAACTGACATCGACGCCCCGTCGTACGCCCGCCTCGACGATGCGACGGATCAGCTCGAGCACCGCCGGATTGAGCGGATCGGCAAGTTTCTCCAGCGCCGGATTGTCGCGTGCGGCCGCCGTCGTGTACTGCACCAGATCGTTCGAACCGATCGAATAGAAATCCGCATCGAACCGTTCGGCGGTGAGCGCCGCCGCCGGCACCTCGACCATCATGCCGAGTGCCGGCGCCGCATGCGCCACGCCCTCGGCCTTCAATTCGTCCAACACGCCGCGCATCAGCCCGCGGACCGCGTCGAGTTCGGCCGGCACCGTCACCATCGGCACCATGACCCGCACTGGTCCGAGCGCCGCCGCCCGCGCGAGCGCGCGTAACTGGACGCGAAACAGTTCCGGTTGCGCCAGCGAGAGCCGGACGCCGCGCATGCCGAGAAACGGATTGGCCTCGCCATCTTCGGTGACGCCCGCGATCGGTTTGTCGCCGCCCGCATCGAGCGTGCGGATCGTGACCGGCCGGCCCTCCGCCCATGCGACGATGCGGCGATAGGCGTCGAACTGTGCCGCCTCGTCGGGCAGATGGCCCTTGTGAAAGAGAAACTCGGTGCGCACCAGGCCGATACCGTCAACGCAGTCGACCGAAAGCGTATCGAGCAAGGCGGGATCGTCGACATTGCTGTAGATCCGGATCCGCTCGCCGCCGGACGTCACCGCCGCCTGGTCGATCGCGGCACTGGCCGTCCGATCCAGCGCCGCGCGCTCGCCGATGCGGCGCCGCGTCGCCTCGATCGTCGCCGGTCCGGGCAGCACGACCAGCCGCGCCGCTTCGGCATCGAGAACCGCCAGTGCGCCTTCCGGCATGCGATCGGTGCCGGCTTCGAGACCGACCAGCAGTGGCACACCGCGCGCGCGGGCGAGAATCGAGACATGGCTGGTCCGGCTGCCGCCGCGGATTGCCGCTCCGCCGAGCCGGCTCCAGTCGAGTTCGACGAAGCGCGACGGCGTCAGCTCGTCGGCAACCAGAATGGCGCCCGCATCGGGCACCGGCGCGCGTGCGACACTGCCCATCAGCGCGCGCAACACGCGCTGTTCGAGATCGAACAGATCTTCGGCGCGCGCCGAGAGATACTGGTCGCTGCCGGCCCGATAGGCCGCAATCTCGCCGGCGAGATGCGCGGACCAGGCGGCATCGGCGGCGCTGCCGGATGCGATCGCGGCGCGCACCGGCGCCAGCAGATCGTCGTCCTCCAGCAAGGCCTGCTGGAATTCGAGAATGTCGGCGGAGACCTGATCGCCGGCTTCGATCAACGCGGCGATCTGCCGCCGTGCCTGCACGAGTGCTGCATCCAGCGCGATCGCCTCATCGGCGGGAGTGCCGGCGCGCCGCGACCCGGCCGCGAGATTGCGGTCGATCGTCAACCGTCCGATCGCGAGCCCCTCCGAGGCGGCAACGCCGTTCAGCACCATTTCGCGCATCGGCTCAGCCATCGAAATCCTGCTCGACCAGCGCCACCATAGCGGCGATCGCCGCGGCGGCGTCCTCGCCCAGAGCGCGAAAATACAGCCGTTCGCCATTGCCGGCCTTGAGCTTCATCACCGCGTTGGGCGATTTGGCATTGATCCACGAACCGGCGTTGCCGGCACGCACCTCGATCTCCGCATGATGCGACTTCGCACGCTTGGTCAGCTTGACCGCCGGCCGCGCATGCAGGCCGGTCGGATCGCGGATCACCGCTTCGCCGAACGCCTCCCAGGGCTTTGCAACAATACCGTTCAAGAGAGGAACTCCTCGGCCGTCGCCCGCACCGCTTCCAGCGAGGCACCGCCGGCCGCTTCGGTCGCCGCCATGACCGCGCCCTCGACGATCGGCGCATCGCAGATGACGATGTTCTTGCGCATCTCTTCCGGCAGCATTTCGATTGCCATTTCGCTGTTGGTCTCCGCCCCGCCGAGATCGATCAGCATCGCGACGCCCTTGGGACCATAGACCGATTCGATGGCGCGACGGATCGCGACGACATCGGTGCCGAGGCCACCCGCGGGATTGCCGCCGCAATGAGCGACGCGCACCTCGGTGCCGACCATCTCGCGCACCATGTCGGCCGCACCCTTGGCGACCTCCGGCGAGTGGGACACGATGACGATCGATACGCAGTCGTTCATTGTCTTTCCTCGAGTACATCGCAGATCGCATGAACCAGCAACGCGGATGACCGCGCGCCGGGATCGAGATGGCCGATCGAGCGTTCGCCCAGGAACGAGGCCCGGCCTTTGGTCGCCTTCATGTCGCGGGTCGCAGCGAGACCGGCATCGGCTGCCGCCCGCGCTGCCGCAATCGGATCGTTGCCGGATGCAATGGCATCGCGCACCGGCACCAGAACGTCGAGCATGGTCTTCGCGCCGACATCGCCCTTGCCGCGTTTCTTTACCGACTCGATTCCGTCCGTGAGTATTGCAGCAACTGCCGCTGCATTCTGCGGCGCCGCGGCGGCGTTCTTCCCCATCGCCATGAGCAGCGACCCGTAAAGCGGGCCCGATGCGCCGCCGACGCTCATCACCAGCGTCATGCCGGCCTTCTGCAGCCCCGCGCCGAATTCGAGGTTTGAGATTTCGGCACCCGCCGCTTCGATCGCCGCGAAGCCGCGCCGCATATTGGCACCGTGATCGCCATCGCCGATCGCGCGGTCGAGCGTTGTGAGCTCTTCCTCATGCGCCGCAATGGTCGCGGCCGTCGCGGCGATCAGGCGGTGCAGACGTTCAGGCGCCATAGGCCACCCCCCGCCGCTGCATCCGGTCCGCATCGCCGATCCGGTTGCCGGCCGCGTCGAAAAAGAGCGCGGCACCTTCGCGCACAGTAATCCGCGTGCGGTCGCCGACCCGCAGCGGCTCGCGCACGCCGAGCAGCACATGAAGGCGGTCCGCCCCGACGCCGAGCAGCAGCACGGTTTCGACCCCGAGATGCTCAACCGCAAGCACCTCCGCCTGGATGCCGGAAGACTGGTTCAACACGATATCTTCCGGCCGCACGCCGGTGGTGACGGCGCGCGACGGACGATCGGCGAGCGCCAACACGTCGCTTTCGATCAGGTTGATCTGCGGGCTGCCGAGCCGGCGCGCGACATAGAGGCTCTCCGGCCGCTCGTAGATATCGCGCGGCGTGCCGAGCTGAACCAGTTTGCCCTTGGCCATCACGCCGATCCGGTCGGCCATGGTCATCGCCTCGAGCTGATCGTGCGTCACATAGACGACCGTCGCACCCAGTTCGCGCTGGATCCGCTTGAGTTCAATCCGAAGATCCTCGCGCAGCTTGGCATCGAGCGACGAAAGCGGCTCGTCCATCAGATAGACCGATGGACTGCGCACCAACGCGCGCCCGATTGCGACGCGCTGCATCTCGCCGCCGGATAGCTGCGTTGCCCGATTGCCGAGCTTCGATTCGATCCGCAGCAGCGCCGCGACTTCGCGGACCCGCGCGTCGATCTCGGCTTTCGTAAAGCGGCGGCCCGGCGCGCGCAGCGGAAAGGCGAGATTGTCGAACACGCTGTAATGCGGATAGAGCGAATATTGCTGGAAGACGAAACATACATCGCGTTCGGCGGGCGCCATGCGCGTCACGTCGGCGCCGCCAATGGTGACGCGCCCTTGATCCGGCCGCTCGAGCCCGGCGATCAGGCGCAGCGTCGTGGTTTTGCCGGCGCCGGTCGGCCCGAGCAGGACGATGAACTCGCCATCGGCGGCGGTCAGCGACAGCTCGCGTACCGCCTCCGTGTCGCCGAAGCGCTTGCTGACACTCTGCAGCGATACTTCAGCCATGGCCCGGCCCCGCCGCCAGTTCGCTGCGCACCGCGCGGTCCGTCGCCGGGTGAAACAGCACGACGCGCTGGCTGTCGAAATCGAGCCCGACATTCTGGCCGTAATCGACGCGGACGGTGTTGGGTGCGCGCACCTTGAGCCGGCCCGCTTCGGTATCGACGGTGACGAGCTGGCGCGTGCCCATGTATTCGACACCGAACACCCGGCCGCGCAGCGCGCCCTCATCCACGATCCGGATATGTTCCGGCCGCACGCCGAATACCGCGTCGCGATGATCGAGCGCCTCGTGCAGACGCGGCATCGCAACGGAACGACCGCGCACGCGGATCGTATCGGCGCCGGCCGAGAGGCCGCCCTCGGCTTCGAGAAAGTTCATCGCCGGGCTGCCGATGAAACCGGCGACGAAACGCGTCGCCGGGCGCTCATAAATCTCGATTGGCGGTGCGATCTGCAGCACGTCGCCGCCGTTCATTACGCAGATCCGATCGGCCATCGACATCGCCTCGATCTGGTCATGCGTCACATAGACGGTCGTGGCGCCGATCCGGTTGTGCAGAAGGCGCAACTCTTCGCACATCAGCTCGCGAAACTCGGCGTCGAGCGCGCCGAGCGGTTCGTCCATCAGGAAAGCCTTGGCGCGGCGCACGATGGCGCGGCCGAGCGCGACGCGCTGCCGATCGCCGCTGGACAACCCGTCAACCGACTTGTCGAGCAGATGGTCGATCCGCAGCATCTTCGCAACTTCTTCGGTACGAGCCTTGATCTCGAGGCGCGATAGCCGCTGCACCCGCAGCGGAAACGAGATATTGCGGCGCACGTTCATATGCGGGTAGAGCGCGAAGAGTTGAAACACGAAGGCGATATCGCGCTCGGAGCCGCGCCGGAACGTCACATCCTCCTCGTCGAGCAGGATGCGGCCGGAGGTCGGCAGTTCGAGCCCGGCGATCATGCGCAAGGTGGTCGTCTTGCCGCAGCCCGAGGGCCCGAGCATGACGAAGAACTCGCCATCGCGAATGGTGAATGAGGAATCGCGGACCGCAACGAAATCGCCGAAGGATTTGTTCAGGTTCTCGACGCGGATTTCGGCCATCGTCCTATTCCGGGAAATGGCTGACGATCACGAAGCCGATCGTGCCGATGAGAATGACCAAAAACGAGTAGCTGAACAGCGTCATCGAAACAGGCTGCATCAGCATGACGACGCCAAGCGCGATCAGACCGGAGGCAATATTCTCCATCGGACCTCGCCGCAGGAACCAGCGCCGCGCAACGGTTGGATTGTCGGCGTTCATTTGCGCACCGCCCCGAAGGTGATGCCGCGCAGCAGATTCTTCCGCAGCAGCACGGTGAAGACGACGATCGGCAGCAGGAACAAGGTGGTACCTGCGGCAACCGCCGGCCAGTCGAGACCGCCCTCGCCGATGATGAGGGGAATGAACGGTGGCGCTGTCTGCGCCTCGCCGCTGGTCAGGAGCAGCGCGAAGGCATATTCGTTCCAGGCGAAGATCAGGCAGAAGATCGCGGTCGCGGCGATACCGGAACGGGCCTGCGGCAGAACGACCTTCCAGAACGCCTGGAGCCGGCTATAGCCGTCGACCACCGCCGCCTCTTCATATTCGCGCGGAATCTCATCGATGAAACCCTTGAGCAGCCACACCGCCAGCGACACGTTGACGGCGGTATAGAGAATGATCATGCCGAGCGCGGTATCGGAGAGGCCGAGCCCGCGATACATCAGGTAGATCGGAATGGCCACCGCGATCGGCGGCATCATACGCGTCGACAGGATGAAGAACATGAGGTCGTCCTTCAGCGGCACCTTGAAGCGCGAGAACGCATAGGCCGCGAGCGTGCCGAGAAAGACCGCCAGGAAGGTCGAGCCGAAGCCGATGACGATCGAATTCGTATAGCGGTCGATGAAGCGCGACGGTCCGGTGATCACCATGTTCCGCTTGCGCACCAGTTCGTCGTACCAGGTCTCGGCCGGGCCGAGGCTCTCGATATACTCGTCGGTCTGGCGCGAGCGGGTCGTGAACAGGTTCACATAACCTTCGAGTGTCGGCTCGAACACGACTTCCGGCGGATAGGCGATCGAATCCGGCGGCGATTTGAAACCGGTGAGCCCGATCCAGACCAGCGGCACCATCGTGACGAGCGCATAGACGATCACCAGGATCGCGGCGAACCACTTGGCCGCCGCGCCGGCCTTCACGACCGAATGGGCCTGGACGACCGCATGAGCCCGGGCGGCGGTCATTGCTTCACCTTGTTGAGCGCTTTGACATAGAGATTGCCGAGCCCGAACACGGTGACGAACAGGATCACCGCGAAAGCGGAAGAATAGCCGGTCCGCCATTTCTCGAACGCTTCGCGCTTCAGATTGATCGAGGCGAGTTCGGTCGTGGAACCCGGCCCGCCCGAGGTCAGTTCGACCACCATGTCGAACATCTTGAAATTCTCGATGCCGCGGAACAGCACCGCCAGCATCAGGAACGGCAACACGCGTGGCAACGTGATGTACCAGAATTTCTGCAACGGGCCGGCGCGATCGATCTCCGCCGCTTCATAGAGATAATCCGGGATCGAACGCAGCCCCGCGAGGCAGAGCAGCATGATGTAGGGCGTCCACATCCAGGTATCGACGATGATGATCGACCAGGGCGCGAGCTGCACCGAACCGATCATGTCGAGCGCGCCGACATCGACGAACAGATTGACGATATAGGTGAAGATGCCGGTCTGCGGCTGATACAGATAGGTCCAGAACACGCCGACCACGGCCGGCGAGAGCATCATCGGGATCAGGATCACGGTGGTCCAGAAACCCGAACCCTTGAAATTGCGATTGATCAGCAGCGCGAGGCCGAGGCCGAGTACGACCTGCAGACCCATCGTCCAGCAGACGAAGTTCGCGGTCGCCTGCAGATAGCCCCACACATCCTCGCTGCCGAGCAGCCGCTCGAAATTCTGCGTCCCCACCCATTCGATCATCTGGCCGGGGCGGTTCGCGCGATAGTTCGTGAAAGAAAGATAGACGGTCCAGATCAGCGGAAAGATGTTGATCGCCAGCAGCAGGATGATCGTCGGCGTGATGAACAGCCAGGCGATGCCCTTGTCGGAGAGGCTGAGCAGCCGGTGTGCCAGACCCGAGGGCATCGCACGCGCGGCGCTCCGGGCAAGCATGGGGATGGCAGGGTCCGACATGGTTCTGCTTTCAGGGACAAGAGGAACCCGGAGGATCGGCCAGGCCTGAGCCCGGCCGATTTCCGTTTACCAGCTTAACGCCGGATGCGAGGCGACTAAATCTTGCCGTCGTCCTCGAACACGACCTTCCAGTCCTCGATCAGCTTGTCGAGCGCTTCCTGGGCGGTGCCCTGGTCCGCGACGACATAGTCGTGGACCCGCTTCTGCATGGCCTGCAAAAGCTCGGCATAGGTCGGTTCCTGCCAGAAATCCTTCACCCCGTTCATGGCTTCGAGGAAGCCCGCGGCAAACGGCGCCGTGTTCGGGAAGTTCGGATCCTGCAGCACCGAGTTGTGGCAGGAGTAGCCGCCGAGCGACCACCATTTCTGCTGCACCTCGGGCTTGGCAAACCATTTGATGTACTCGAGCGCGAGGTCCTGCTTCTCGGAATAGGCAACGACCGAGATGCCCTGGCCGCCGAGCGTCGAGGCTGCGATGTTCTGCGAGGGATTGACGAAGAAGCCGGACTTGTCGCCGCCGACCGTCTCGTCCTTGGCGATGCCGGGGAAGAACGCGAAGAAGTTCATCTGCATCGCGACCTGGCCCGATTTGTACGCGTCCAGATTCTCGGTCATGTACGCGTCGGAATGACCCGGCGGCGTGCAGCATTCGTAGAATGCCTTGTAGGCTTCGAGACCCGCCACCGCTTCCGGCGAATTCACGAAACCTTCCATGTCATAGGGCTGGTCCGGGTTCTCGTACTGGAAGCCGTAGGGATAGAGCGCCGAGGTGACGCCCATGGTGATGCCTTCGGAACCGCGTTCGGTGTAGATGGCAGCGCCGTACACGGTCTTGCCGTCGATCTCGCGGCCCTGGAAGAACTCGCCGGTTTCCTTGAGCTCGTCCCAGGTTGTCGGCGGGGCCAATTCGCGGCCGTAGGTCGTCTGGAACTCTTCCTGCAACTCGGGACGCGCGAACCAGTCCTTGCGATAGACCCAGCCGATCGCATCGCCCATCGCCGGCAGCGCCCAATAATTCGGCGTGCCCTTCGGCCATGTCGAATACGCATTGACGGTGGCCGGCAGGAAATCATCCATCGAGATTCCTTCCTGCTCGAAGAAATCGTTCAGCTTGACGTAGTGGCCGTAGGTTGCTCCGCCGCCGATCCACTGACTGTCGCCGATCAGCAGGTCGCATAGTTTGCCGCCCGAGTTCAGTTCGTTGAGAAAACGATCGGCGAAATTTGTCCAGGGAACGAACTCGAACTTCATGCCGATGCCTGTCTCGGCGGTGAAATCCTTGGACAGCTCGACCAGCGCGTTTGCCGGATCCCACGCCGCCCAGCACAGCGTAATTTCCCGGTCCTGGGCCGATGCACTGGTGGCGCCCAAGAACGCCATCGTTGCCGCGGCAAGGCCGGCTGCAAATGTCCGCATGAAAACCTCCTATGGTCGGGCATCGGCGCAATATCTGCGGCAGATGAGGCTTTGCCCCATCTCCACCCGGCGAGTGCCGTTCAGCCCGTCGAACCTCAACGCCGGTTTAGTTAGACTAAACTTATTGACTAAACTTAAGTCAACGCCGGGAATCGAACAGAACGCAGCCCGCGGGGGTTATTTCGCAGCGCAGCAGCGCCGCAAAACGGGGGTTACTAAACTATTTTTGACCCGGATGCGTGCGTTTGATCGCACCGCATCAATTCGTCATTGCAGTGCAATAAAACCCCAAAATGGTTACGGGACTGCTCAACCGCGGATCGGGACTGAGGCCCGTGCAGGCAGAATCGTTATGCCCTCGCGGGCGGGCGGGGATCGACGCCGTCGATGGCGATGCCGCCGCGCACCGCGCCCGGGCGAATGTCGCGCCAGAGTTTCTCATGGCCCGGCGGCAGGGGCCGGCTGTTGGGTGCTGCCAGCCACAAACGATACAGCCGGCGAATTTGCCCCGAGGCCGGATCGTTCTCGAACGGATCGCGCGCGTGATAGACGACGTGATTGTTGAGAAGCTGGATGTCGCCCGGCGCCAAAGTCATGCGATAGCAGATTTCCTCGCCGATCTCCGCGATCAGATCGAGCGCCGCCTCCTGCGCGCTGGTCAGCGTCGGCACGTCGGGACGTTTCTGCGCCGCCTCGATATAGGTGCGCGAATAATGGCTGGTGAAATGCCCGTCGACGCTGTCGAAGATCGGCAGGAAATAGATCAGGTCGTCGCCGCCGGTTTCTTCGCCGAGTCGCGAGCGCGGATAGGGCCTGAACAATTCGTCGAGCAGATCGGGCCGGCGCTTCAGCATCTCGTTGTGGATCGCACCGATACTCGCGATCTTGCTCAAGCCGCCGCGCACCGCCTGGCTCGCACAAAGCAGGCCGACGACATCGGTGCGATCGGTATGAAAGCGCAAGGCCCCGTTCGAAACCGCGCGCGCATAGGATGAGAGAAACGACGAACCGTCATCGTTGCGCATCTGGCCATAGCGCTCGCCGACGACCGCGCCCTCGTCTTCGATGATCTTCATGCGCACGCCCTGCGCGCTTTGCGAGACCGGCGTGCCGAGCCACAACCCGAGCCCCATCCAGAGCCGGCGCAGATCGGCATCGTCGTAGCGCGCGACGGGAACGCCGGTGATCTTGGCGAGACCCCGACCCTCCTCCAGCGCGTCGTTGATATGCTCGATCAGGCGCGCGAGGCGCGTTCCGGCGAGCGGGAAATCGGCTTTGACCATCTGGTCCCAGGGACGATCGCACCGTTGCACCGCATCGAGTGCGCGATCGAGCTCGGCCAGCATGGTTGCGTCGAGCGGATGAACCCAGTCGTCGGCGGCGGCGAGATCCGCCCCGGCCCAGATCCACGCGCCCGCCAGTCTTTGTCGTGTCGAGGTCATGGCCCGATTACAGCCGCCGATCGCCCTGCGGGTCAACCACGACAATCAAGGGACCGGCCAATCAGTTAAAGGAGAAATAGACCTGGGCCGCGATGCTGCCGAGGATGAAGAACAGCAGGAGATAAAGCAGGTTCCGCAGATAGTCGCGGCTCTCGCCGACCTTCTGGGTGACGCGCTGCGTCGACATCTCGATGTTCTTGTTGGTATAGAGCGACTGCTCGGACATTTTCTTCCGCAGCGAGTGCTTCATCCAGCGGATTTCCGCCTCGATCTCCTCTTCCGCATCGCTCGCCACGGAGCGAACGGCCTGCTCCACGGTTTCCTGCGTGCGGTCGATCGACGGCCGGACGCGACCGAAGCGGCGTTCGAGGCCCGCGATCTCGGTTTCGAATTCGGCGATACTGCGCTGGATGATGTCGAGATAGGGCTGGGCGTCGCTCGGATCGACCTTGCTCATCCGGTCGACGGCGTCGCGGAACGAGACGAGCGCCGCGTCGATCCGGACGGTCGAATCCTTGGCGCTCTCCGAAAGCTGCGAGACCTCTTTGGTCGCCGCCGCAACGTCGGTGCGCATCGCATCGAAGGATTGTTCGATGTCGGCAAGATGGCTGATCTTGCGGATCGCCCGCTCGATGTCGGCGTCGTTGGCCGCCGGTTTGTTGCCCCTGTCGCCCCGCATGCCCGCTCCCCCGGTCCAACCCCCGTAGCGCAGTGTATTATAAGCCCTTTTCGTCCGCGAGTAACGCATCAATCAGGCTGTGCCCGGCATGGTCCTCCGGTCGGCACAACCGGGGACAGTCGCCGCGCAGCCCGGGTGGCCATGTCGCCGAAAGCAATGCGATCCGGGTCCCCGCCGTCGCGACACTTGCACCGGCCTGCAACGGCCGGTGCCGGCCGGCGGTGCGTCTCCGTGTCACACGCACCCGAGGATGCGTTTTCCCATTGCCACCTCATATGAATCGAAGACGGCAATACGCCGGGTTGCACCTGCGAATGCAACGCAGTTCGGCACCGCAGCGGGATCCGCCGAGGGAGTAGAGATGGAGGGGACGGGCATGGAATCGAGCGTGCGGCTCGAAGCCGAAATCGGCCGGCGCTTCTCGCCAGAGATCGCCTGGCCCACGATCCTGCTGACGCTCGGCCTGCTGGCGGTACTCGCGATCTCGAGTGCCTTTGCTGTTGCCGGCGACTTGCCGATCCTTGCCGCCGCCGCGATCAACGCCGTTGCGCTCTACGCAATCTACACGCCGCTGCACGATGCCTCGCACAGCGCGATCGTGCCGCGACGCAAGGGCCTGCGCTGGATCAACACCGCGATCGGGATCGTCGCCGCCTTCCCGATCTTCATGTTCCACTTCCATCACCGGAAGTCGCATTTCGTGCATCACGCGCGCACCAACATGCCGGAGGACCCCGACACCTTCGCGATAGGCAGCTTCGCTAAAGTGTTTTTCGTCAAGACGCCCTGGTCGATGATAAATTACCTGAACGGGGTCGCGCTCTATCGGGAATGCATTCGCTACAAGCTTCCGCGACGCGACCGGATCCTCACGATGGCGCAATATTTCCTGGTGGTCGCCCTCATGGTCGCAGCGGTCCTCGCAGGATACGGGTACGAGTTGCTGATGCTCTGGATCCTGCCCTGGTTCGTCGGCGTGCTGCTGATGCAGGTGGCATTCGGCTGGTTTCCGCACCACGACCACGGCGAAACCGGGCGCTATCGCGACACCCGCATCGCGCTCTTTCCCGGTGGCGACCTGCTGTTCCTCTATCAGAACCTCCATCTGGTTCATCACATGCTGCCGGTCGTACCGTTCTATCGCTATCGCGCCGTATTCGACGCGTTGCGGCCGACGCTCGAACAGCACGGTGCGCGAATCGAGGGTTTCTGGCCCTATTCGCCAGCCACATCGTCTGTTGCGACGACGGGCGTTGCCAACCGCGCCTGATCGTCCGGACGGCATCGGGTTTCGCGCACGGCCTGTCGGGCCGACCCCGCCGGTCCACAACCGACGATACGGCCCGTTCCGCTTGCTGTAGAGTGGCTGCTCACGAGCACGCTCGCCGCTCGTGCAAGGAAGCGAAATCGATGCCGGACACCGACAAGCTGTTTGCGGGCTCGATACCTGAAACCTACGACACGTATCTCGTTCCGCTGATCTTCGAATCGTTTGCAGCCGATCTCGCCGATCGGGTCGCTGCACCGCAGCCCGGTTCGGTTCTCGAGACGGCGGCCGGCAGCGGCGTCGTCACCC
>JBBDWW010000427.1:0-1796 GCA_040902645.1 Dongiaceae bacterium
CGGCATCGCGACGATGGACAGTCATGCCGCCGCTCTGCGGTCGGCCGACGAGTTCGCCCTCAACGACCATCTCGATTTCATCGCCGGCTACGATAGCGGGCATGGTGAGAAGCCCGGACCGGGGATGGTGACCGCGTTCTGTGCGGCAATCGGGATCGAGCCGCTTCATGTCGCGGTGGTCGGCGACACCTCCTACGATATCGGCATGGCGCGCGCGGCGGGTGCGGGCCTCGCGATCGGCGTTTTGACCGGTGCCTCGCCGCGCTATGCGCTCGAGGCTTTGGCCGATCATGTGATCGAGAGCATCGCCGATCTCGAAGGGGCTCTCGGTTTCGTTTGAGCGCAGACGACGCGCGGCTGCGCTACATGCGCTCCGGGACGTCGATACCGAGTAGATCGAGCAGCAGCACAAGCTGCCGCAAAGCGAGATCGGCGAGCGCGAGACGACCGCGCCGGCGCTCGACGTCGGGCTCGCTCAGCACATGGAAATTGCCATACCAGCCGCTGAAGCTCTGCGCGAGATCGTAGGCAAAAACACAAAGCTCGTTCGGTGCGCGCCCGTCATAGGCCCCGGCGATCGCCTCCGGCAGTCGTGCCAGCGTCAGCATCAGGTCGCGCTCGCCCTCGACCGGCGTGACAATGGCGGCGGGTCGATCGCCCTGGTCTTCCGCCTTGCGCAGCATCGATTTCACGCGCACCGCGGCATATAGCAGATAAGGCCCGGTCTTGCCCTCGAAGCGCGTGAAGCGGTCGAGATCGAACACATAGTTCTGAATGCGATGGTTGGAGAGATCGGCGAATTTGAGCGCGGCGATGCCGACCATGCGCGCAATCTCGGCGCGCTCTTCGGCGGGATAATCCTTGCCGATGCCCGCTCCGGCGAGCCGCGAATCGGCTGCCTCGACCGTCATCCGGATCAGATCGGCGAGCTTCATCACGCCGCCGGCGCGGGTCTTGAACGGCTTGCCGTCCGGTCCGTTCATGGTGCCGAAACCGAGATGCTCCATGCGCGCCTTGCCGTTCAGTCCGGCCTGGATGGCGGCGCGGAACACCTGCTCGAAATGCAGATGCTGACGCTGATCGACGATGTAGAGCATGAGATCGGGGTCGATCCTGTTGACCCGGTCGACGATGGTCGCAAGATCGGTCGTCGCATACATGACCGCGCCGTCTGACTTGCGCAAAATGAGCGGCGGGATCTCGTGCATGTCGTCCGGCTCCGCGACGCGCACCACCAGCGCACCCTCGCTCTGCTCGACCACGCCGGCTTTTTCCATCGTCCCGATCATCGGCGCAATCAGCGGATCGACGCAGGCTTCGCCGTTCCACAGATCGAAATGAACGCCGAGCGCCGCAAAATCGCGCTTCATCGCTTCGTGCGACAGATCGACGAAATGCTGCCAGAGCGCGCGATATCCGGGGCGGCCTTCCTGCAATTCGGCGGTCGCGAGGCGGGCGCGTTCGAGCCGTTCCGCGTCCGCCTTGCAGTCGGCGGCGGCCTTCGGATAGAGCGCCTCGAGTTCCTCGAGCGTTACCGGCGATTGCTTGAGGTAGGGTCCGTTCAAACCTCGATCGAAATACGGCAGATTGGGCTGCTGGATCTCGATCTCGCTGATCAGCATGCCCATAGGCAGGCCCCAGTCGCCCATATGCACGTCGCCGATCGTGCGGTCGCCCGCGAAGGCGAACAAACGCCGGATCGCATCGCCGATGATCGAGGCGCGCAAATGACCGACATGCATCGGCTTGGCGATGTTCGGCCCACCGTAATCCAGCACGACGGTCTCGGGCAGTTT
>JBBDWW010000428.1:0-1777 GCA_040902645.1 Dongiaceae bacterium
CTTCGCGGCATCGTCTCGACACCGTCTTTCGAGATGCGCCAGCCGGCGGCGACGACGCTGCTCGCGGCCGAGGATTACATCGACGACAGCCCGGCCAACGGTCCGCAGGCGGTTGCGCAACGCGCACTGACGGCGATACGCGGTGCCTTACACGGCGGCGAAGGGATCGCGCTCGAGGATGTGACCGCCGGCCTGCGCCCGATGCCCGGCGGCGGACTGCCGATTGTCGGCGGTGTCGCCTCGGTGCCGGGGCTCTATCTCGCGGTCATGCATGCGGGCATCATTCTGGCGCCTACGGTCGGCCGCCTCGTCGCTGCCGAGATCCTCAGCGACCGTGACGACGCGGCGCTCGCGCATTGCCGTCCGGATCGGTTCGTGCCGGGACGATAGGTGAGGGGGTGCTAGAAGCGCAGTCCCAGCGCGCGCAGCCGCTCTTCCGTGTCGGCCGCATCGCGATGGTGAATGGCGCGGAAGCCGATCGCGGTTGCCGCAAGAATGTTCGGTTCATTGTCGTCGACAAAGGCCGTCGTCGCGGCGGTCAATCCGTTCCGATCCAGCAGCCGATGGAAAATGTGCGGATCGGGTTTGGCCAGTTTTTCAACGCCCGACACCACGACATCGCGCAGATATTGCAAGAACCCCATCTGCGGTCGCGCGAGCTTGAAGGTCTCTTCGCACCAGTTGGTGAGGCCGTAGAGCGGGATGCCGGCTTGGTGCAGACGCGCGACGAGGTCGACCGCCGGTTCGATCGGGCCGGCCAGCATCTCGTGCCAGCGTTCGCGAAAGGCCCGGATCAACGCCGCCTGATCGGGAAAAAGCGCGGTGCGTTCGGCGATCGCCTCGTTCCAGGGCCGGCCGCGATCCTGTTCGAGATTCCAGTCGGGGCTGCAAATCTGGGTGAGGAAATGCCGGCGTTCCTCAGGATCGGGAATGAGGGTGCGATAGAGATAATCGGGGTTCCAGTCGATCAGGACACCGCCGAAATCGAAGATCACCGCATCGATGGCCAAAATCCTGCTCCCGCTTGGTTAACCTATTGCGTTGCAACCGCGTTATTATAGCCGGCATGAAACGTCCGGGCGAGTTTGAACTCATCGCCAAGTACTTCGCGCCGCTGGCGGCCTCGATGCCGGGTGCGGCGGGGCTCGGCAATGACGGCGCCACCTTCGCGCCGAAGCCGGGCCATGAGATCGTGGTCACGGTCGATGCGCTGACCGAAGGCGTGCATTTTCTGCCCGGCGATCCGCCCGGCGACATCGCGCGCAAGATGCTGCGGGTCAATCTGTCGGATCTCGCGGCGATGGGCGCGCGGCCGGTCGGCTATGTGATGACGACGGCCTTGCCGGATCGCGTGGACGAACCGTGGATCGCGGCGTTTACCGCGGGCCTCGCCGCGGACCAGACGGAATTCGGCATCGGTTTGCTCGGCGGCGACACGACCGCGACGCCCGGCCCGATTGCACTCACGTTGACCGCGTTCGGCGAGGTCGCGGCCGGCCGGGAATTGCTGCGCAGCGCCGCGAAGGCGGGTGATCTGATTTTTGTATCGGGCACGATCGGCGATGGGCTGCTCGGGTTGATGGCGTTGCGCGACCAGATACCGAATATCGCACCGGACGACCGCGATGCACTCATAGCGCGATTTCGCCTGCCGCAGCCGCGCCTTTCGCTCGGCGCCGCGTTGAGCGAGCGCGGTCTCGCGCGCTGCGCGATCGACGTGTCGGACGGGCTGGTCGCCGATCTCGGCCATATCGGCGAACAGTCGAAACTGGCGGCG
>JBBDWW010000429.1:0-12138 GCA_040902645.1 Dongiaceae bacterium
CGGGGCCGATCGCCAATCCGGGGCGCGATGCGATTGAGGCGGCGCTCAATCCGGAAGCGACCGACGAGCTTTACTTCGTCGCCGACGGTACCGGTGGTCATGCTTTCGCAAAGACACTGAGCGAGCATAATCGCAATGTCGCAAACTGGCGGCAGATCCGGGCCCAGCAGGTCAACGATGCTGCTGCAGCGGCGGCCGCCGCCGCCGATGCGCCGGTCGGGACGGTTACGGACGAAGAGACCGTGACCGAGTAACCCACACGCGGGCCGGGGCGCTCAGCGCCGGATCTGGCCGGCTTTCGCCGGCAATCGCCGCAACAGCGGATCGATCAGCCAGGGCGGCAGCGACGCAACCAGAGAGACTGCCGCATAGAGCCGCCAGGGGAACGCGATCCGGGCACGATTGCGCGCAAGGCCGCGTTGGATGATGTCGGCCGCCTTCTCGGCCGGCATCAGCAGCGGCATCCGGAAATCGTTCTGCGCGCTCATCGCGGTTTTGATGAAACCAGGACAGATGACGCTCACGACGATGCCGCGGTCGTGCAACGCGCCCCGCAGCGCCTCGCCCCAGATTTTCACGGCGGCCTTGCTGGCACAGTAGGTTGGCGCACCGGGAAAGCCGCGCAACGCGGCGAGCGAACTCATAATCGCGATCTGGCCATGGCCGCGCGGCAGCATCGCCTCAATCGTCGGCTGCACCGTGTTGACCACGCCATCCACGTTGATCGCGAACAAGGTGCGCACCTGATCGTTTTGCTCGGGTCCGCCGAGCGTGCCGGCCGACACGCCGGCATTTGCAATTACCAGGTCGAGCGGCGCTGTCGCATCGCATTCGGCGACCAGGGCTGCCATCGCTCTGCGGTCGGTCACATCGACGATTCGCGTATCCGTCTCTGCACCGCGCGCCCGGCAATTGGCGCCAACGGTATCGAGTCGGGTGCCGTCCCGTCCGGTCAGGACGAGGCGGACGCCGCTCGTCGCATAGGCCTCCGCCAACGCCGCCCCGATACCGCTGCTGGCGCCGGTGATGAGGATCGATCTCGGTTGGCGCATGGGCTGGGACCAGTTGGGATTCGCTGGCGAACGACGGAAGCTTGGCGCGGTATCCACCGCCGGATATAGTGGCAGCCGGGGTCTGAACCTACAAGATCGAGAGGGATCGCGTGTCGGCCAGCGCCATCGCCAGCATGACCGGATTCGCGCGCGCCGAAACTGAAATCGGCGGCACGCGCTGGGTCTGGGAACTGCGCAGCGTCAATGCGCGGAATCTCGATCTGCGCTGCCGACTGCCGACCGGGCTCGAGGGACTCGAATCGACGCTGCGGCAGCGCATCCCCACGCTCTGTCGCCGCGGCAACATCACGGTGCAGCTGAGCCCGGCGCAGGGCACGCAGCGCGCTTTCACCTTTCGCATCAATGAAGACGTACTGAAGGCCTATCTCGATGCGCTGACGGTGCTTGGCTCGACGGCGATGGCGCCGCCGCGGCTCGATGGTATGCTCGCACTGCCGGGCGTCGTCGAGCGCGAGGAGGCGGAAGCCCAGCAGATCGACGAGACGGCGCTGCTCGCGGCATTCGAAACGGCGCTAACGGCGCTCGCCGAGATGCGCCGGGTCGAAGGCAGTCGTCTCGCCTCGATCGCGCAGGCGCAGCTTGCCGATCTCGAACGGTTGCACAATGAAGCGTCCGCAACGGCCGCGTTGCAGCCGGCGGCCGCGAAGGCGCGCATCCAGGCACAGCTTCAGCCTTTGCTCGAAGCCGTGCCGACGCTGTCGGAAGAGCGGCTCGCACAGGAAGTCGCGTTGATCGCCGCGCGCGCCGATATCCGCGAAGAGCTCGACCGGCTCGCGGCCCATGTCGCGGCGACCCGCGATCTGGTGACCAGCGGCGGCCCCGTCGGGCGCAAGCTCGATTTCCTCTGTCAGGAACTCAACCGCGAAGCCAATACGATCTGTTCCAAATCGGCCGATCTGCGTTTGACCGAGATCGGCCTCGAGCTCAAGACGACCATCGAACAGTTGCGCGAGCAGGTGCAGAACATCGAATGACGGCCGGGATCGGATCTGCAGCATGAGCGTTCAGCGCACCGCCGAAACGCCGTTCACCATCCGGCGCCGCGGCCTGATGCTGGTGCTGTCCTCGCCCTCGGGCGCGGGCAAGACCACGATCTCGCGCGAGCTTCTGGCGCGCGAACCGAGCCTTACCATGTCGGTCTCGGTCACCACGCGGCCGAAGCGACCCGGCGAGACCGGCGGCGTCGATTTTCATTTCATCGATCCGCCCGAGTTCAACCTCAAGGTCAATCGCCGCGAGCTGCTCGAATATGCCAAAGTGTTCGATCATTATTACGGCACGCCGCGCGCGCCCGTCGAGGCGGCGCTTGCCGCGGGCCACGACGTGTTGTTCGATATCGACTGGCAGGGCACGCAGCAGCTCGCCGAGAATGCGCGCGACGATCTGGTCAGCGTGTTTGTGCTGCCCCCTTCGACGCGCGAACTGGAGCGTCGGCTCAAGACGCGGGCGCAGGACAGCGACAAAGTCGTGTCCGGCCGCATGAGCAAGGCGGCCGACGAAATGAGCCATTGGGCGGAATATGATTACGTGATCGTCAACAGCGACATTCCCGACAGCGTCCGGCAGATTCAGGCGATCCTGCAGGCCGAGCGGCTGCGGCGCGACCGCCAGATCGGCTTGCACGAATTCGTCAAGGTGCTGCGCGAGGGGCAGTAGACCCGCGCCGCACAGCGAAGGCGCGCGCGAGTGCGCAAAACGCCTCGACCGACAGCGTTTCCGCACGCGCGGTCGGATCGATCCCGGCATCGGCGAGCAACGCTTCCGGATCCGGCCCGAGCGTCCGCAGCGCCTGGCGCAACATCTTGCGGCGCTGCCCGAAGGCGGCGGCGACGACCCGTTCCAGACAATCCGGGTCCGCGGGAAAGAGCGGCTCGGCGCGCGGTTCGATCGCGATCACGCTCGAGACGATCTTCGGCGGCGGCGTGAAGGCGCGCGCGGGAATATCGAACAGCCGCCGCACCTGCGCGCGCCATTGTGTGGCGACGCTGAGGCGCCCGTAATCGCGGCTGCCGGGCGCTGCGACCAGCCGCTCGGCGACCTCTTTCTGGAACATCAGCGTCAGGCTTTCGAACGCGGTGAGCTTGGGCAGCCAGGCGACGAGCAGCGCTGTCGAAATATTGTAGGGCAGGTTGGCGACGATTTTCCGCGGCGCCCGGCCGAGACGTGCGACGTCGAGGGTGAGCGCGTCGGCTTCCATGATTTCGAGGCGACCCGGCCAGACCGGATGCAGTTCCTCGAGAGCGGCGATGGCGCGACGATCTTTCTCGATCGCGATCACGCGATCGGGTTGGGCTTCGAGCAAGGCGCGGGTCAGCCCGCCAGGTCCGGGGCCGATCTCGATCACGCAGCGACCCGCAAGATCGCCGGCGGCGCGCGCAATGCGGCGGGTCAGATTGAGATCGAGCAGAAAATGCTGGCCGAGCGTACGCCGGGCGGTCAGGCCATGGCGTGCGATGACATCGCGCAGCGGCGGCAACGCCCGATCGGGGTCGTCCCGGTCAGTTTCGGATTTGAATGATGGCACTGCGCCGGAGCTCGGCGAGATAGGTCTTCGACGCCTCGTTGAGCGCCTCGGTGCGCAGGCGTTCCTGTATCTGGTCGCGGTTCGGCGTGACCACGCCGCCTTCGCGCCGGTCGCAGACCATGTAAATCTCGAAGCCCTGGGTGACCCGGTGCGCCGGGGTCGGGACGTTGATTTCGGCCGCTTCGATCAGCGGTATGATTTCCGGCGGCAATTGCGAGACGAGACCGAGGCCGAGTTGCGGATTGGCGTTCAGCACCGGATCCATCTGTCGGGCGAACGCCTCGAACTCGGCGCAGCTGGTCACCTGACTGCGAATCGAATTGGCGAGACCCTCGGCTTCGGCCACGTCGTCCGCCGGCGCCGTCGGCTGAACCGGTACGACCATGCGCGCCAGTTGGACCTGTGCGCCGCTTATGTCGTCGCCCTCGCGCTTGTCCATCAGGAAAACCAGCAGATAGCCGCTGGTGGTGCGGATCGGCCCGGCGACCTCGCCGACCGCAAGCCCGACGACCGCGGACTCGATTTCTGATTCAAGCGATGCCGAATTAAGCCATCCCAGCAGCCCCTCATTGAGTGCGCTGGGTGCCTGCGAGAATTGCTGGGCCAATAGCGAAAAGGGCACGCCACTGCGAACCAGGGAGAGGAGATTGTCGGCGGCGGCCCGCGCCTCCGAATCTTGCCCGGGCTGACTGACGGCGACCAGCAATTCGGCGGCCAGGTATTGCGTCAGGTTGTTGCCGGATTCGATGCGCCGCAACCGGTCGTCGATCTGCGGGCCGGTGATGCGGATGTCCGGGCTGAAGCGGCGCGAAATCGCATCGTTCCAGGCCAGCTCGGCACGGATCTGGTCGCGAAGCGTCTCGATCAACACGCCACCGCGATAAAGCATCGCTTCGAACTGCTCGACCGTCATGTTGTTGCGGCCGGCGACGAAGGTGAGGCGCTCCTCGACGACCGCCTCGGGCGGCGACGTGCCTTCAAGCGCCGCGCCGTGAATTTTCAGCCGCTCGTCGATCAGAATGCGCAGAACATGCGGCCGGAGCTGTGCCTCGATCTGCGGTGTGTTCGGCAGGCCGCCGGCGAGGATGACCAGCTTGGTCCGGGTCGCGATGTCGAGGATCGTGACGACGTCGTCGTTCACTGTCGCCGCAATGCCGATAAGGCTTTGCCCGCCGGCCGGTGCGATGAGGCCGGGGCCGGTCAGCAGCAGGACGAGGAGGGCGAAAAGCGAACGGCGCACGGCAGTACCGGATGATGGGGTGAGTAGGCTCGGGCGCGCCAATATAGGGGCCCCGGCCGGGCACGACAATGCGGCGGCGTGCCTCAGAAAGGCAGGCCGACATCCCCCAGATACTTGAATCCGAGCTGCAGCAGGAAGTCGGTCGACGGGTCGTTTTCGTCGTCGCTATAGAGGTTGTGGATCGCGGAAAAGCGGACCAGCAGACACTCGTCCTCGTAGGCGAGGCCGCCGCCATAGGTCAGGAAGGTGCTGGCATCGATGTCGTAGCGGCTGACCAGAAACGCCGACCAGGTGTCGCTCATCTGCGAACTGATCGTCCCGGTCACCTCTTCCCGGTCGCCGAAATCGTTGCCGCTGCCGTCGATAAAAGTATAGGCGCCGGCGACATTGAACGCCGGCGGTCCGATGATGAAACCGACCTCGTTTCGTTCGAATCGCGCGCCATTGACGTTGACCCGGAAGCGGTAGATCAGATCCACATACTCCATTGGGGAAACCTGGATCCGCCCGACCACGTCCGAGAAATCGTCGCGCAGTCCCGATCCGGCGCTAAATGCGCTGTCGCCGGCGATCCGGATGCTCTGGCCGAAGAACACGCTCATCGACGCACCGTCATTCTCCATCGAGCTCCACTTGAACCCGTAATCGACGCGCGTGCCGCTATCGACCCGGTCGAGGCCGGTGAAGCGGTCGGGATCGAACAGATGGGTTTCGTCGAACTCGAAATCCTGACTGTCCTCGTTGGGAATATCGCCGGTGTTGCCGCCGCCCGGGCTCGCGATCAGCGAGAAAATCGGTTCCAGCACCTCGTGTGATTCGCCGACATGGCGGACCAGCGGCAGGCTCCACTGGAAGGCGAGCTGCGGAAAGATGCGGCCTTCGAACCCGTTGACGGTCGGGCCGCTCGGATCCGGGTCGTCGGAGTCCGGATCGACTTGATTGACCCAGTAACCGTCGCCACGCAGCGAGGCGGTGAACCGATAGGTATCGCCGAGCGGACCGATATAGGGCAGCGTCCAGGCGCCGGCGACCGACAGACGCGAGCTGTCGCGGCCGTCGATCCGGTTCAGCGACATCAGGCTCGCATCGAACGTGTAATACCCGCCACTGACGCCCGGTTCGGTCAGGTGATGCATCTCGATGAGCGGCGCCACGATCGGCGCTTCGTTGTTGTCATCGAAGTCGCGCGTGCCCTGAAACGCGTACGCGTTGACCGCGGCGTAGCTGCGCCCGTAGAAGCCTTCGGCGAAGGCGCGGCTGGTCAGCGAGCGCGCGGTGCTCAGATCGTAGAGCCGCATATAGGTCTTGTCGGTCGCGCGCTGGATATCAAAACCCCAACGCCAGTTGCGCGTCAGGTCGAACCGGCCGAACGCATCGATATGGCCGCGGAACTGATCCTCCTTGATGACGGTCATGCCACCTTCTTCGTCCTCGCGATCGGCGATCGTCGCGCTCAGCGTGACGTTGAAAATGCCGTTGCTGACCCGGCGCCGATATTCGCTCATCGCGACGATGCTCTGCTTGGTGGTGATTATCGGCATGAAGGTGAGGTCTTGGTTGGGCGCAATCGCCCAGTAATAAGCCGGCTGAATCGCGAGCCCGAGATCGTCGCTCGCGCTGAAACGCGGTGCCAGAAAGCCGGACTGGCGCTCGACGGTCGGGTCGGGATGCGAGAAATACGGCGTGTAGAAGACGGGAATGCCCGAGATCTCGATCCACGCATCCTGATACTCGATGCGCTGGGCTTCCTGGTCGTGCACCACCCTGACCGCCTTGATCTGCCAGAGCGGCGCGCGCATCCGGTCCTCCTCGCACAGATCGCAGGGCGAGAAAACGGCGCGGTTCATCAGGGTGCGGTTGCCTTCGGTGCGAATTGCAGAGGCGGCCGCAAGGCGCGATCCGTCATGGAGTAGGAGGCGGATGCTCTGGATTGCGCCCTCGCGCAGATCGTCCGTCAGTTCAACGAACTCACCAAAGAACACGTCGCCGGTTGGCTCGATGATGCTGACATTGCCTGACGCGGTCACGGTGTTGGTGCGCTCGTTGTAGGTGACGCTGTCGGCGAGCAGGACGCGATTGCCCTGCGAAATTTCCACATTGCCGGTTGCGACCACGACGCCGAGCTCCTCGTCGTAGACGACCTCGTCGGCCAGCAGCAGGGCAGGCCGGTTCCGGTCGGGCAGTTCGACTGCCAGGCCCGTGCCACCCGCCAACAGCATGATCGCCACGGCGAGCGCCACAGCCCATACCGCCGCGAAGTGCCGCCCCAACGCCATCCGTCCCCCTGAATCTTGGCCGTCCTGCGACCCGCATTGTGCCCGATGTGCTCGCTGTCGGAAACACGGGTCTCGAAAAAAGCCAGTCGGGCTGTTGCTTTATCGCCGCAGGCCTCTGTGCTAGACGAGGCGGCAATCCGGCAACCCCCCCGAGGCCCCCATCCATGAAAATCGCCTTCGCCAAGCCCGAACTGCCCAAGAGCGGCACACTCGCGGTCGCCGTCATGGACGATCGCAAGCTCGGCCCAACCGCCGCCGCACTCGACCGCAAGACCAAGGGCGCGATCGCGCGCGCCGTCGCGGCGAGTCGATTTCGCGGCCGTCCCGACGATCTGCTGGCCTTGCTCGCCCCGGCGGGACTCGAATTCGACCGGCTGCTGCTCTACGGCACCGGCAAGCCGGAGAAGCTGAACGGTCTCGGCCTGCAGTCGATCGGGGGACGGTTGATTGCCCATCTCAACGGCGCCGGTGCGGATTCCGCGGCCATCGCCGTCGATGCGCTGCCCGGCCTCGCGCTCGTGCCGGCGGCGGCGGCGGCCGAAATCGCTTATGGCGCTCGGCTGCGCAGCTATCGCTTCGACAAGTACCGCACCAAGGAAAAGCCGGAAGCCAAGCCGTCGCTGAAAAAGCTTTCGCTGCTCTGCGAGGAAGCCGGGAAGGCGCGCAGCGATTTCGAGCCGCTCGAGCAGATCGCCGAGGGCGTGTTCTTCGCCCGCGATCTCGTCAGCGAGCCGGGCAATGTCATCCATCCCGAAAGCCTGGCGCGCGAGGCCAGGCGTTTGACCGAACTCGGCGTCAAGGTCGAGATCATGGGCGAAGCGGCCCTGAAGAAGCTCGGCATGAACGCTCTGCTTGGCGTCGGCCAGGGCAGCGCCCGCGAGAGCCAGGTCGCGGTCATGATCTGGAACGGGGCCGGCGATATGAAGCGCAACCGGCCGATCGCGTTCGTCGGCAAGGGCGTGACGTTCGATTCCGGCGGCATCTCGATCAAGCCGGCTGCCGGCATGGAAGAGATGAAATGGGATATGGCCGGTGCCGGTGCCGTGATCGGCGCGATGCGGGCGTTGGCCGCGCGCGACGCCAAGGCGAACGTGGTCGGCATCGTTGGGCTGGTGGAAAACATGCCTTCGGGCACCGCGCAACGCCCCGGCGACGTCGTGCAATCGATGTCGGGTCAGACCATCGAGGTCATCAACACCGATGCCGAAGGCCGCCTCGTGCTGGCCGACATACTCTGGTACTGCCAGGACCGGTTCAAGCCGGTCGGCATGATCGATCTTGCGACCTTGACCGGCGCGATCATGATCTCGCTCGGCAAGGAACATGGCGGAATGTTCTCGAACAACGACGATCTGGCGACGGCGGTGACAGGGGCGGGTAAGGCTGTGGGCGAGACGCTGTGGCGCATGCCGATGGGCGATGCCTACGACAAGCAGATCAATTCCGACATCGCCGACATGAAGAATACCGGCAGTCGCTATGGCGGCTCGATCACTGCAGCGCAATTCCTGCAGCGCTTCGTGAACGACGTGCCCTGGGTCCATCTAGACATCGCCGGTATGGCCTGGAGCGACAAGGATGCGCCGACCGTTCCCAAGGGCGCGACCGCCTTTGGCGTGCGCCTGCTCGATCGGCTGGTTTCGGACCACTACGAAAAGAAGTAGCGTCGATGGCCGAGGTCCGATTCTATCATTTGCAGCGCTCGACGCTGGAATCGGTTCTCCCCAAATTTCTCGAGCGTGTCGTCGAGCGCGGTCAACGCGCCGTGGTCATGGCGGATTCGCCCGAACGGGTCGAGGCCCTGACAAATCAGCTCTGGACCTACAGCGATCGCGTGTTTCTGCCGCACGGTAATGTCCGCGACGGACATGCCGCGCAGCAGCCGATCTGGCTCACCGATACGGATGAGAACCCGAACGAGGCGCAGGTGCTGTTCCTCAGCGACGGCGCGACCTCGGCGCGGATCGGCGAGTTCGAAACCTGCGTCGAGCTGTTCGACGGCAATAACGAGACCGCAGTCGCTGCGGCGCGCGACCGCTGGCAGCGTTACAAGGCCGAGGGTCATGTCGTGATCTATTTTCAGCAGGACGAGCGCGGAAGCTGGGAGGAAAAGGCGCGCGGTTAGGCCCGCCGCGTTGCATCATGGCAAGCGACCGACCTGCCGCCGGCGCATCGCGCCTCGACGATCTGCTCGATTCCGATCAGGCACTGGAACCCAATAAGGTTTCCTATGGACTGCGCCAGTGCCGCCATGGGCCTCTGCTGTTCAACCGGCGCGATCTATTTATCGGCTGTTCGCTCGAGGCCTATGGCGAATTTTCCGAGGGCGAGATCATCGTGCTGTCGCAGCTCCTGCGCCCCGGTGCGGTGATCGTTGAAGCGGGTTCCAATATCGGCGCGCATACCGTGCCGCTGGCGCACATCGCCGGCCCGTCGGGGTTCGTTTACGCCTTCGAGCCGCAGCGGCTTTCGTTCCAGCTCCTCTGCGCGAATGTAGCGCTCAACGCGCTCACGAACGTATCAGCGCGCTGCGCGGCGCTCGGGCGCGTGACGGGCACGGTGCTTGTGCCGCAATTGCGGCCCGACATCGAGCAGAATTTCGGCGGCGTCGCGATCGAGCATCAGACGGAAGGCGAACGGGTGCCAGTCACGACGATCGATGCGCTGGGCCTGACACGGCTCAATCTCGTGAAGGCCGATGTCGAAGGCATGGAGCACGCGGTGCTGGAAGGCGGCCGCGAGACGATCGGACGGCTACGGCCGATCCTCTATATCGAGAACGACCGCCGCGACCATTCGCCAGCCTTGATCCGGCTGATCGAATCGCTCGGTTATTGCGCCTGGTGGCATAGTCCCGCGATTTACAACTCGAATAATTTTTTCGGCAATAACCGCGACCTGCTGCCCGGCGTCATCTCGCTCAATCTGTTGGCGCTGCCCGCAGAACGCCCCGCCGAGATCAATCTCGATCCGGTCGCTGGCCCGAACGACTGGCCGCTCCTCTAGGAGCCTTGCGTCTGACCCAGCGCCTCCTGCGCTCGGAACCAGGCGGCTTCGGCTTTCGCGATCGCGCTTTCGGTTTCTTTCAGGCGGCGCTGCAGCGCGACGACACCATCGGGCGGGCCGGCATAGAGTTTGGGATCGGCAAGGCGCGCCTCGATCACCTGCTTTTCGGCAACCAATGTATTGAAGCGCCGCTCGGCGGCTTCGGCCGCGCGACGCACCGGCGCGACCGCCGCCCGCGCTTCGGCGCCTTCGCGCCGCCGGTCCTTGCCGCCCGCCGCGTTGCCGCGCGCATCGCCATTGCCCGATTTGCGCCCGGTATTGCGTCCAAGCCCGGCGACGTAATCGTCGAGATCACCTTCGAACGGCACGCAGCGACCGTCGGCCGCAAGCCACAGCCGGTCGGCCGTGAGGCGAATCAGATGCGGATCGTGCGTAACCAGCAGGACTGCGCCATCGAACGAGTTGATTGCATCGACCAAAGCGCGGCGCGCGTCGATATCGAGATGGTTGGTGGGCTCGTCGAGCAACAGCACATGCGGGGCGGCGGCGCTCATCAGCGCGAACAAGAGCCGCGCCTTCTCGCCGCCGGAAAGCTTGCTGACGATCGTCTTCGCCTTTTCCTCGCCGAGTCCAAAACGCGCGAGCTGCGATCGGCAGCGTTCGTCGGTCGCGCGCGGCATCGCGCGCTGCATATGGACGAGCCCGGTCGCATTGCGATCCAGTTCGTCGGTCTGGTGCTGTGCGAAATAGCCGACGCGCAGGCGCGTGTTGCGCTGCAGCTTGCCTTCGAAGGGCTGCAGCCGCCCGGCGAGGAGACGCATCATCGTCGATTTGCCGTTGCCGTTGACGCCGAGGATCGCGATGCGGTCGTCGGCATCGACCCGCAGATCGACCTTGCGCAAGACCGGGTTCGCGGGATCGTATCCGACCGTCACCTCGTCGATCACCATGACCGGCGACGACAGTTCCTCGATCTCGGGGAAGTTGAGTGTCGTGGTCCCGGTTTCGATCACCGGCGGGGTTGCGTTCAGCTTGGCGATCGCCTTCAGGCGTGACTGCGCCTGGCGCGCCTTGCTCGCCTTGTAGCGGAAGCGGTCGACGAAGGCCTGCATGTGCTTTCGCTGCACGTCGGCTTTGGCCGCAGCGGCACCGGCCTGCATGAGCTGCTGGCTGCGCGTCGCTTCGAACGTGTCGTAATTGCCGTTATACGACGTCAACCGGCGCTGCTCGAGATGAACGATGCGATCGACCGCGCGGTTGAGCAGTTCGCGATCATGGCTGACCAGGATCAGCGTGCCCGGGAAATTGCGCAGCCATTCTTCGAGCCACAAGGCGGCCTCGAGATCGAGATGGTTTGTCGGCTCGTCGAGCAGCAGCAGATCGGGCCGCGCGAACAGCACGGCCGCCAGTGCTACGCGCATCCGCCAGCCGCCGGAAAACTCGCCGACCGGGCGCTGCTGCTGCGCCTCGTCGAACCCGAGGCCGGCGAGGATGCGCGCGGCCCGCGCCGGCGCGCTATGCGCATCGATGCGCAGCAGCTCTTCATGCACCTCGCCGATGCGATGCGGGTCCGTTGCGGTCTCGGCCTCGATCAGCAAGGCGGCGCGCTCGCGATCGTTGGCCAGCACCGTCTCGACCAGGCTCTGCGGTCCCTCAGGCGTCTCCTGCGCGACGGTACCGATCCGCCAGCTCGAGGGTATGTCGATGGTCCCGGCATCGGGCCCGATCTCGCCGAGCAGCAGGCGCAGCAGCGTCGTCTTGCCGGTGCCGTTGCGCCCGACCAGGCCGGCATGCTGGCCCGGCGCAAGCGTAAGCTCGGCATTCTCGAGGAGGGGCCGGCCGGCGACGCGGTAGGTGAGGTTGCTGATCCTGAGCATGGCGGCGGGTCCTAGCATTCCGCCCGGCCTGGCGGAAGGGGCGGGCGATCCGATTTTGGTGGCGGCCGGCGGTTGCCCGGGCGCGGGGCAGCCGTTATAAGCACGCGGCTTTCAGAAACTGGAGTTGCAGCAATGGCCGTCG
>JBBDWW010000430.1:0-12126 GCA_040902645.1 Dongiaceae bacterium
TATTGTGCCATCGCGACGTTCGTCATTCTCAAGGCGATCGACATGACGATCGGTTTGCGGGTTAAGCCGGAACAAGAAATCGAGGGGCTTGATCTGCATCTGCACGGCGAAACCGCGCAGGGCTGATCGTTCGGAGGCAGCGCCCTCTCGCCAGGGTGCCGCCGGGGTCGGGCGGGGCAGGTCGTCGTCGGTCGGCCTGCCCTCGCCGGCCCGCGTTTCGCTGCAACCGGGATCACTGCAGACAGATCGCAATCGCTGCCACCAGCAAGGACGCGACGCCCTATTCCGGCAAACCCGCCGCCTTCAATAATTTGGAAAGCGGCTCTGCGACCGACGGATGGACATCGAAAATCGTATTGAATGCCCCGATCGTAAAATCAGGTTGCAGTTCCAGGACGCGCGCCGCCGCCGTCCTTGCAGCGTCGATTCGTCCGAGACGAATGTTCGTTGCTGCCAGCGCAACATGGGCGGTGCTCCAATAGGGATTCGACTGAAAGCAATTTTGCGCTGCCGCGGCCGCCGCCTCGTCCTCGCCTCGGACGAGCCGGCCGATGGCGATCGCGATGTACGCGGCGTAGGCCATTGGATCGAACGGGCTCAATCGCAGGGCCTGTTGGCCCCACTCGACACCCCTATCGACGTCGCCGGCAAACACCAGGATCGGCCCGCCAAGGATGTAGGCGAGCGCGCAGGACGGGCTGAGAGCCAGCGCTCCGTCGAGAGCCTGACGCGCCGCCGCGCGATCGTGCCCGATGATACCGAGGACAAAACCGCCGAGGGTCAATGCCGTCGCATCGTCGCGCCCGTGTGCGAGCGCGGCTTGGGCGTGGCGCGCCGCCCCGTCCCGGTTCACTTCCTGCGCGCCGCCGCGCGCGAAGATGATTTCATTCGCCCAGGCCGCGAATCCGTGCGCGAGCGCATAATCGGGCTCGGCGGCGAGCGCCTTTTCGAGGAGATCGAGCCCCTTGCGGGCCCCGTCCGGCATGGCCGTGTAGACCAGCGGTATCGCCTGCAGCGTCAGGTCGTAGGCCGCGAGACTGTCGGGCCGGTCGCGTTTCACGCGCTCGATCTCAGCCTGCCGCAGGTTCGGTTCGATCGCGGCGACCACGCTCATCGTAAGTTCGTCCTGCAGCTCGAAGACGTCATCGAGTGTGCGGTCGTAGCGGTCGGCCCAGACATGGTGCCCGGTCTCCGCTTCGATCAACTGTGCTGTCACACGCACGCGGTTCGCAGCACGCCGCACACTTCCTTCGAGCACATAGCTCACGCCGAGTTCGCGCGCCGCCTGCTTCACGTCGATCGACTTGCCCTTGTAGGCGAAGCTCGAATTGCGGGCGATGACGAACAGCCATTTGATGCGCGACAGGCCGGTGATGATGTCCTCGACCATGCCGTCGGCGAAATAATCCTGCTCGGCGTCACCGCTCATGTTCTGAAACGGCAGCACGGCGATCGAAGGCCTTTCGGACGCCGGAGCGGCAGTGTGCGCCGAAGCGCCAGCCGTCGAACGGGGCGATGCGGTGAGCCCCACTTTGAGCGCGTAGACGCGCATCGGCTCGGCGATGTTCTTGAGCTGCGTCTCGCCGAGATCGCTGATTTCGAGATCGAGGCGCGAGCGCACCTGCCGATAGGCGTCTTCGGAGAGACAGATCGCGCCTGGCTCGGCGATGCCCTCGAGGCGCGCCGCGACGTTGACGCCGTCGCCCATCAGATCGCCGTCGCTTTCTTCCACCACGTCGCCGAGGTGAATGCCGACGCGAAACTCGATCCGGCTCTCGGGCGGAAGGCCGGCGTTGCGCTCGACCATGGCGGTCTGTACTTCGATGGCGCAGCGCACGGCATCGACGACGCTCCGGAACTCGACCAGCGCGCCGTCGCCGGTTCGCTTGACGACGCGACCGTTATGAACGGCAATAGTGGGATCGATCAGATCGCTGCGCAGCGCGCGCAACCGCGCCAGCGTCCGATCCTCATCGGTGCCGGCAAGACGGCTGTAGCCGACCACGTCCGCCACCAGAATGGCCGCCAGCTTCCTATGTTCGACCATTCCATCCGACCTCCCCGATAGACGCTAGCACGCAGCGGAAAACGTCGGGGAGGTTTTCCCGGAGGCGGCACGCTTGCCCTGCAATCGGGCTATCCGCTTCCGGGACGATGCCCGCCTAGTCCTTCGCCAGCAGATGCATCAGACCGGATGAATCCCAGCGTTTGCCGCCGCGCGCTTGGACCTGCGCATAGAACTGGTCGACCAGCGCGGCGACCGGGAGCCTTGCCCCGTTGCGCCGTCCTTCCGCGAGACAGATCGCGAGGTCCTTGCGCATCCAGTCGATCGCAAAACCGAAATCGAATTTGCCGGCGAGCATGGTGAGCGCGCGATTGTCCATCTGCCAGGATTGCGCGGCGCCCTTCGAGATCACTTCGACCACTTTCGCGCCGTCGAGCCCGGCACGCTGGGCAAAGTTTAGGCCCTCGGCAAGCCCCTGCACCAGCCCCGCGATGCAGATCTGGTTGACCATCTTGGTAAGCTGGCCCGATCCGACCGGCCCGAGCAGCACGCAGGATTTCGCAAAGGAATCGATGACCGGTTTCGCGCGATCGAACGCAGCGGGCTCGCCGCCGACCATGACGGTGAGCTGACCGTTCTCGGCGCCCGCCTGCCCGCCCGAAACCGGCGCGTCGAGAAAATGAAAGCCTTGCTTGTCGGCGATTGCGCCCAGCTCGCGCGCGATTTCGGCCGATGCGGTCGTGTGATCGACGAAGACGGTATCGTGCGCCATGCCGGCGAAGGCGCCGTCGCTGCCGATCGTCACCGCGCGCAGATCGTCGTCGTTGCCGACGCAGGAAAAGACGATGGAAGCGCCCTTTGCGGCTTCCGCCGGGGTCGCCGCGGCCTTGCCGCCATGCTGCTTCGCCCATTTGTCGGCTTTGTCGCGCGTGCGATTATAGACGGTGACCTGATGGCCCTTCGATGCCAGATGTCCTGCCATCGGATAGCCCATCACGCCCAACCCGATGAAAGCGGCTTTGACGCTCATTCCTTGTTCCCTCCCTTACGCCGGCGATGCGCACATCGCCGGTCCGTATTCACCGATTAATCTGCGAACAATATCCCGTGCAGCCGCTGCCAGCTCGGCTGGTCCGGCGCCATCAACAGCGCGCCCGCCTCGAGGCGGCCCGGCACATAGACCGATCCGTCCATATGGCGGCCATAGCCGCCGGCCTCGCGATGGATGATCACGCCCGGCGCGTGATCCCACGGCATCAGCCGCGTGAACACGGCGAAATGCATCTCGCCCGCGGCGAGCGAGAGATACTCGGCGCCGGCGCAACGGCGGCTCTTGATCGCATCGACCCGGTCGCGGCGCTCGCGCATCCGCTCGATCACCGCGGGCGATCCGAAACTGCCGCCGAGAATGACACCGCGCAGCGCGCGATCCTCGGCCGGCGGTTTTGCGACCCGGATTTTCTTGCCGTCGAACGTAGCGCCCCCGCCATGCTCGGCCATCGCCATGCGATCGTTGACCGGATCGTAGATCCAACCGCCGAGGATCTCGCCATGCCGGACGAGCGCCGCCATCACGGCGAAGACGGGCCGGCCGGCGACGAAATTGCTGGTGCCGTCGACCGGATCGATCATCCAGATCGGGTCGTCGCTGTCGGCCAGTTCGGCAATGATCGCAGGATTTTCCGCGGCCGCTTCCTCGCCCAGCACCCGCGAGCCGGGCAACAAGGCAGCCAGCCGCGGTTCGAGCCAGGCTTCGACCGCCTCGTCGGCGATCGTCACCAGCTCGCCGCGTGCCTTCTCGCGCACCTCATGGGCTGCCAGCTTTTCGAAGCGCGGCATGATCTCGTTGCGCGCCGCCTCGCGGATCAAAGCGGCGACACGCTCAGGGTCGATTCCAGTCACGATGGCCTGATCACGAAGAATGGGTTCGGCTGACCTGCGGATGCAGCCGTTCGAAGCGGCCGATATCGCCGGGTGCAAGGCTGACCTCGATATAGGCATAGTCGCCATCGTCGCGCCGGTCGAGGACGCGGCCGTGATCGTACAGCCAGGAGACGGCCGCACCATCCGCATGGCGCACGCGATAACCGGCGGTGCGACGTTCGGCGGCGAAACGCCGATCGATCAAAGTAAGCAGCGCATCGACCCCCGTCCCGTCCAGCGCCGAGATAAGCACCGCTTCGTCGTTGCGCTCGACCTGCGCTGCGAGCGTGGCGCGGGCGGCAGGGTCGAGCAGGTCGGCCTTGTTCAGCGCCTCGACCACGTCGCGCTCGAGCCGTTCGCCCTGCCCCAGATCGCGCAGTACGCCGAGCACGTCGGTGCGTTGCAGTTCGGTGTCGGGATGCGAAATATCGCGTACATGAAGGATGATGTCGGCCGCCTCGACCTCTTCGAGGGTGGCACGGAAGGCCGCGACCAGATGGGTCGGCAGATCGGAAATGAAACCGACCGTGTCGGAGATGATCGCCTTCTGCCCGGACGGCAGGTCGATCAGACGCATGGTCGGATCGAGCGTCGCGAACAGCATGTCGGCCGCCATCACGTCGGACCGGGTCAGCCGGTTGAACAAGGTCGATTTGCCGGCGTTGGTGTAACCGACCAATGCGACGATCGGATAAGGCACACGCTGCCGCGCCGAGCGATGCAACCCGCGCGTCCGCTTCACCTCGACGAGGTCGCGCTTCAATTTCAGGATTCGCTCATCGATCAGCCGGCGATCCATTTCAAGCTGGGATTCGCCGGGACCGCCGATGAACCCGAAACCGCCGCGCTGTCGTTCAAGGTGGGTCCAGGATCGGACGAGGCGGCTGCGCTGATAGGTGAGCGCCGCGAGTTCGACCTGAAGTTGGCCTTCTCGCGTCTGCGCCCGCTCGCCGAAGATCTCGAGGATCAGCCCGGTCCGGTCGATGACCTTTGTCTCCCAGGTCTTCTCGAGATTGCGCTGTTGCACAGGGCTCAAGGGATGGCCGATCACGACGAGGCCGATCTCTTCTTCCTTGATCTGCTCCGCCAACCGCTCGACGGCGCCACTGCCCAGCAACGTCGCCGGGCGCGGGCTTTTGACCGGCACGACGTCGCGGCCGACGATATCGAGATCGATCGCGGCCGCGAGACCAACCGTCTCGTCGAGTTTCGCCTCGGGCGAGCGCATATGTTCGCCGGAGGCGCTGCGCAGCGCCGGCTGCAGCACAAGCGAACGGGTCCGGCCGCCTTCGGGGCGGCCGGTTTCTTCGTCCTGACGGAGGGATACGCGGCTCAACTCAGCCTTCGTCGCCTTCCCGCGCGCTCTCGAAGAGCTGAACCGGTGCAGCCGGCATGATCGTCGATATTGCGTGCTTGTAGACGAGTTGCGAATGCGCATCCCGCCGCAGCAACACCGAGAAGTTGTCGAACCAGGTGATTACACCCTGCAGTTTCACGCCGTTCACCAGAAAGATAGTCACGGGCGTCTTATTCTTCCGGATGTAGTTGAGAAACACATCCTGGACGTTTTGCGATTTCTCCGCGGCCATCGGGGTATCCTTCTTTATTCGTTATCGGGGCCGTCTTCGTCTTTGGAACCGCCGGCCTGCCCCTCTCACCCGGCATACCGCGGCTCATTGCGAACGAGTATCATATAGTCCCGATCCGGGGAAATTACAGCGTCTCCATATACTGCCGCAGGGAATGACAGCTCGCCCGGTACAAGGCTGGTGGGCAGGCCTCGAACTCCCCGGGCGCGGGTGGTTCGGCCCGTAACAGGACCGGTCGGCATCCCGTACCGATCCCGCATTGCATATCCACATCGGCGTCGCCGACAAACCAGACGACCGGACCCGGGGCGATCCCCGACGGCAGCAGCGCGCGGATGACCGGATCGGGTGCCGGCTTGTCCTGCACCGCATCGCCCGCACCGACGATCGCGCCGAACAAGGAGGTCCAGCCGAGCCGGTCGGCTTCAGCGCGCAGATATTGCCCGTGTTTGTTTGAGACGATTCCGAGATAAATGCTGCGCTGATGCAACGCGCGCAGCAGATCGGCCGCCCCGTTCATCGGCTGCAATTTTTCGAGATGATGGGCGGCAAAGGCGCGATAATAGATCTCGCGCGCCTCCGGCCAGCGATCGCCGAACATCTTCGGAAAACTGTCGCGCAGCGACGCCCGGATGCGCGCGCGAGTTTCCTCAACCGTCCATGTCGGATGATCCATCGCCGACAAGGTCGCATTCATCGCATCGGCGATGACCTCCCAGTTGTCGACCAGCGTGTTGTCCCAGTCGAACAGGACCGCCTTCGGCAGTGGTTCGCTCATAACGTCGGGGGTGCCGCGAGGACGAAATCGAGATAGGCCTGACGCAAAGCCAGCGCGAGCGGTCCGGCCCGCCCGGTGCCGACCGGCTTGCCGTCAATTGAGGCAACCGGCAAAACCAGCGATGTGCTGCTGGTGATGAACGCCTCCTGCGCTCCTTGCGCTTCCGCGACCGAAAAGGCGCGCTGTTCGAGCGCGTAGCCTTTGTCGGCGGCAACCGCAATGAGCCGCTTGCGGGTAATGCCGGAGAGGATCGCGTTGCTGAGATCGCGCGTCACCAAACGCTTGTCCGCGGTCACGATCCAGGCATTGGTCGACGTGCCTTCGGTCACGTCGCCATCGTCGTCGAGCAGCCAGCCTTCGAACGCATCGCGCTCGACCGCCGCCTGCTTGCTCAGGATGTTCGCGAGCAACGAGGTCGCCTTGATATCGCAGCGCCGCCAGCGCAAATCCGGCATGGTGACGACCGCGACCCCGGCCTCGATCCTGGTTTTCGCGAGCGGTGTCTTGTGCTGGGTCGTCATCACCAGACTCGGCCGCGCTCCATCGGGGAAGCGATGATCCCGGGGTGCGACGCCGCGCGTCACCTGCATATAGACGATGCCGTAGGTGACGTTGTTGCGGCGCACCAGCTCGCGCGTCAGCACCCGCAGCGCCGCACGGCTGACCGGCATTGGGATGCGCAATTCGCTGAGAGAATATTCGAGCCGGTCGATATGCGCATCTTCGTCGACGATGCGACCTTCGATCAGCGGCACGACCTCGTACACACCATCGGCGAACTGATAGCCGCGATCGTCGATATGAACGAGCGCGTCGCGATGCGGCACATAGCGCCCGTTGACATAGGCAAAGCGTGGCATCGGATCAGAAAAACTCCAGCCGCACCGAAAACATCTTCTCGACATGCTTGACCGCATCGGCGACAGCGAAAATGACGACCCGGTCGCCAACCTCGATTACGGTATCGCCGCGCGGGGTGATGACCTCGTCGCTGCGGATGATCGCGCCGACCACGATCCCGGCCGGGAATTTGGCCTCGCGCAGCGGCACGCCGACCAGCCGCGATGTCTCGAGCGCATCCGCCTCGATGATTTCCGCAAACCCGTCGGCCAGCGTATGGACCGAGCGGATGCGGCCGCGCCGCACATGCTGAAGGATCGTCGAAACGGTGATCGAACGCGGGCTGACCACCGCATCGATGCCGAGCGATCCGAGCAGCGGCGCATAGGTCATCTTATTGATCAGCGTGACCGAGCGTTGCGCACCATGGCGCTTGGCCAGCAGCGATGCCAGGATATTGACTTCATCGTCGTTACTGACGGCAATCACCGTTTCGGTTGCCTTCACGTTTGCTTCGATCAAGACCTCCGGATCCAGCGCATCGCCTTGCAACACGATCGTCCGTTGCAACACCTGTGCTGCGCGCTCGGCACGCAAGCGGTCGATCTCGATGATGCGGACTTCCGAGGCCAGTTTCTCTTCCTCGACCTGCTGCGCCACGAACAAGCCGATATTGCCGGCGCCGACGATGATGAGGCGCCGCGCCTCGGGCTCCTCATGACCGAACGCCGCGAGCGCCCGGTCGAGATGCCGGCTGTCGGCCACGAAGTAAACATCGTCGCCGGCCATCATCAGATCGTCGCCGCTCGGTACGATCTTCACGTCGCTGCGAATGATCGCAACGACCGAGATGTGGAGGTCAGGAAACAGTTCGGTGAGCTGGCGTAGCGGCGTGTTGATGACCGGGCAGTCGGCATGGCAATGGACCCCGACCAGGGTAACCCGCCCGTCCGAAAGTGGGATGGTGTCGAAGGCGCCGGGGATCTGCAGGCGTCGGGCGACCGCGCGGGCGACTTCGATCTCCGGCGAAATGATCGCGTCGATCCCCATATCGGCGCGATGAACAAGATCGGGCCAGCGCGGATCGAGATAGGTCTGGGCGCGGATACGCGCGATCTTGGTCGGCACCTCGAACAGCGAATGCGCGATCGAGCAGGCGACCATGTTGACTTCGTCGGCGAAGGTGACTGCGATCAGGAGATCGGCATCGGCCGTGCCAGCGCGCTCGAGCACGTCGGGATGCGAGGCATAGCCGACGAGACCCTGTACATCGAGCGTGTCGCTGATCTGCCGGACGAGCTTCGGGTCGGTATCGATAACCGTGACGTCGTTCTCTTCGCGCGAGAGATAGCGCGCAATCGCCGAGCCGACCTGGCCGGCGCCGCAAATGACGACCTTCATCGTGTTCGGTCCCGCACGAGCCGCATACCGGTATCGCTAGCGGTCATCGGCCTTTTCCTGCCGCTCCGACGAGGCGATGCCGAGAGAGCGGAGCTTGCGATGCAATGCAGAACGCTCCATGCCGATAAAGGTCGCGGTTTTCGAGATATTGCCGCCGAAGCGCGCGACCTGCGCGTCGAGATAGCTGCGCTCGAAAGCTTCGCGCGCCTGCCGTAATGGCAACGCCATCAGGGCGACGTCGGTAAATCCGCCGCCATGCGAGGGCTGGCGCCCGGCATCCGGCGGCAGCATCGCCGCCTTGATCGGATCTTCCGGCGTGCCCGGTGCCATGATCAGCAGCCAGTCCACGAGATTGCGAAGCTGCCGCACATTGCCGGGCCATTCCGCTGTCTGCAACGCGGCGATCGCATCCTCGGCGAGACGACGGCACGGCAAACCGGCCAGCCGCGCCGCTTGCTCCATCAGATAGCCAGCGAGAACGGGAATGTCGTCGCGACGCGTCGCCAGCGGCGGCACCATCAGCGGCACGACGTTGAGGCGATAATAAAGATCCTGCCGGAACTCGCCTTCCGCCATCGCGCCGTCGAGATCGCGGCTGGTCGAGGCCAGCACCCGCACATCGACCTTGACCGGCTGGCTGCCATTGACGCGCATGAACACCTGTTCCTGCAGCGCCCGCACGATCTTGCCCTGCGTTTCGAGCGGCATGTCGGCGACTTCGTCGAGCAGCAGGGTGCCGCCATGGGCGCGCTCGAACAGGCCGATCCGCACCATCGACGATCCGCCATCGTCGCGCAGCTCGGTGCCGAACATTTCGGTTTCGAGACGTTCCGGCTCGAGCGCCGCGCAATTGACCACGACGAACGGCCCGTCGGCGCGGCGCGACAAGCGATGCACCATGCGCGCGGCCACTTCCTTGCCCGAACCGGCGGGACCGGTGATCAGCACGCGGCTACCGGTCGGCGCGACGCGCTCGATCGCCTGGCGCAGCTGATGCATCGGATTGGAGGCACCGATCATCTCGCTCTCGCCGCCGCTGCGCAGCCGCAGCTCGGCATTCTCGCGGCGCAAGCGCGCTGCCTCGATCGCGCGATCGACCACTGTCAGCAGTCGATCGGCCTTGAACGGCTTTTCGATAAAATCGTAGGCGCCTTTCTTGATGGCACTGACCGCGGTTTCGACATTGCCATGGCCGCTGATCATGACCACCGGCACGTCGGGGTGATCGCGTCGCAACAGCGGCAACAGCTCCATGCCGTCGAGCTCGCTGCCCTGCAGCCAAATATCGAGCAGCACCAGGCTCGGCTGACGCGACCGGATCGCAGCAAGCGCAGATGCGCTCTCGGCAGCTTCGCGGGTTTCATACCCTTCGTCAGCGAGGGTGCCCGAGATCAGCATCCGGATATCGGATTCGTCGTCGACGATCAGAATGTCATGCGCCATGCACCGCGATCCCCCGGGTCGCGTTCGAATTATCAGAATCCATGTCGGCAATGCCGCTCTTCTCAACGGGGAAGTACAACGTGATGCGCGCCCCGCCTTCGGGTCGATCGCCGAGATGCAATCGGCCGCCATGGTCTTCCATGATTTTCTTCACGATGGCAAGACCGAGACCGGTTCCCTTCACGCGTGTCGTGACATAAGGCTCTGTCAACCGCTCGCGGCCCGAGGTCGGCAGGCCCTTGCCGTTATCCGAGACGATGACAGTGACGGCATGGTCATCGACGGTAATTTCCAGCCACACTTCGCCCTTGGGCAAAACGTGCTGGTCATCGGTTGGTTCCCGTCCGTCGATCGCATCGGCGGCGTTCTGCAACAGGTTGGTCAGCACCTGCCCGATCTGCCGGGCATCGCAACGCACGCCAATACCCGGCGTCGGCGCCTGGAAATGGTAGGCGATACGGGGATGCGCCTCACGCTGCAGGAACAAGGCCTGCCGCGCGAGATTGACCAGATCATGCTGCCGGAAGACCGGGGCCGGCATCCGCGCAAAGGCCGAGAACTCATCGACCATGCGTCCGATATCGCCGACCTGGCGCACGATCGTATCGGTGCAGGCAATGAAGGTCTCGGGATCGTTGGTGATCTGCTTGAGGTATTTGCGCTTGAGCCGCTCGGCCGAAAGCTGGATCGGCGTCAGCGGATTCTTGATCTCGTGCGCGATGCGCCGCGCGACGTCGGCCCAGGCCGCCTTGCGTTGTGCGACCATCAGATCGGTCACATCGTCGAAGGTCACGACGTAACCGAGCAGCTCGCCGGCACCAATGTCGCCCGCGATCCGCACCAACAGCGAACGGTTCTGGCCCTGCTGCAGCAACGTCACCTGCCCTTCGATGACGCGGCGTGGCCGCTCCGCCGCTTCGGCGAGCAGCTCGCCCATCTCCGGCACGATGTCGGCGAGCAGCTTCCCGGCATGCTGGTCGAGGTCGACGCCGAGCAGGTCGGCGGCAGACCGATTGGGCAGGTTGATCCGTCCGGCGGAATCGAGGCCAATCACACCGGCGGAAACTCCGCCCAGCACCGCCTCGGTAAAGCGCCGCCGATCGTCGAGCTCCCTGTTGGTGCTGATCAACGCCGTGCGCTGGTCCTCGAGCTGTGCTGCCATGCGGTTGAAGGCGCGGCTCAGCGATCCGATTTCGTCGACCGAATCCCCCTCGGGGACGCGCGTCGAAAGATCGCCGGCACGGATCTGTTCGGCGGCGGTAAACAACCGACCGATCGGTCTCGCGAGCTGGTTCGCGACGATCAGCGCGACCCAGACCGAGGCGATCAGCAGCAGCAGGGCGACAATGAAGAACACCGCCACGAAGGTGATCTGCAGCCCCTCGCGCTGGCCTTCGAGTTGTTCATAGAGCTGGGCCGCACCCTCCGTCGCATCGAGATGTTGCAGGACGCGCGGGTCGATCTGCCGTCCGATCACCAGGAAATCATCGGCCAGCGAATCGAGCTGGACCAGCGCACGCACCCTGTCCTCGGTATTGCCGGGCAGCACCACGACATCGCCGAGCCGCGCGCGCGCGTAGGCCCAATCGGGGAGACCGGGATCGAACGACAACAAAGCCGAGAACCCCGCGCTGATGATGACGCGGCCCTGCCCGTCCAGCACCGCGGCCTCGTCGAGCCCGCGGATGCGCACATGCGCTTCGAGGATGCGCTCGAACCGCTCGCGATTGAATTCCATCAGCGGGCCTTCGTTGCGCAGATTCTCGAGCACCGACAGGACGTCGCTGCCAATCTGCTGCTGATGCTCGGCCAGATAGGCGCGCGCGACGATCAGTGAATCCTTGACGGCGGTGCGAACGCGGTCGCTGAACCAGGCTTCGATGCCGAGATTGAGGAACATCGCGGAAAAGACCGCGACGATGATTGCAGGCGTGACAGCGACGACCGCGAACAGCAGCACGAGCCGCGAATGCAAACGCGCGCCGGCGAGGCCGCGACGCCGCTCGAGCCACAGCGCGACCAGGCGCCGGATCACGATCGCACCAAGTCCGAGCAGGATGACGAGGTTCAGAACCAGCAGCACCAGGACAGTGCGTGGATTGGGCAGAAAGCCGAGCGCGCCGGTGACGGTCAGGTAAGTCGTGATG
>JBBDWW010000431.1:0-1747 GCA_040902645.1 Dongiaceae bacterium
CGTCGTCACCGAGCGCGGCAAGCTCGCGGCCAGCAATCTGAAGGCGGCCTGACGCAACAGTAGGTGCCGGAAAACGAGGCGGCCCTTCGGGGCCGCTTTTTTTGTTGCGCGATCGCCTACCGCCGTATCGGCGTCGCGCCCGCCGACCCCTTCTCATAGACTTCGACCCCCTCCGGAATCGCGACCCACGGTCTCGATGACCGGGTCCAGATGTGCCGGTCGATGCGAAACCCGTCCGGATCGTCCAAGGTGCCCGCGGCGATCCCCCGCAGCCCGGGACGCAGCTCCGTCGTATGGGTGACGGTGGTGCCGCAGACCGGGCAGAACTCGGTCCGCAGCCACCGGCCCGTCTCGTCGGACCGGTGCTCGTACATCGTCATCTTCCCCTGCAGGAACTCGACGTCCGCCTCGTTGAAGTAGGCGATGAAGGCGAAGGCGCTGCCCGAGCGCCGCTGGCACCAGGTGCAGTGGCACACCAGCCCTGCCTGCGGCTTGGCCTTCACCCGATAGCGCACCGCCCCGCACACGCACCGCCCTTGCATTTCCTGACCCATAGATCCCTCCGCCCGAACCCCTTTCGCATTCTGCGGCGTTTATAGCTGCGTCGCCAACACCGAAAGGAAGACCATGAAACGCTCCCTTCTCCTCGCCGCCCTCGCGGCTGCCTTCAACACGTTGTCCCCCGCGCAGGCCGCGGTGACGGAAAAACCGAGCACCCTGGCCGACCAGCAATCGGTCGCGGTCACCATCTACAACGAGAATCTCGCGCTGATCAAGGACGTGCGCAAAATCGCCCTCGACAGCGGCCCCAACCGCCTCGCGCTGCGCGAAGTGAGCGCGCAGATGCGCCCCGAAACGGCGCTGCTGCGCAGCCTGTCGCACGCGGGCGCGCTGCGCCTCATCGAGCAGAACTTCGACTTCGATCTGCTCACCCCCCAGAAGCTGCTGGAGAAGTACGTAGGGCGTGAGGTGCGCATCGTGAAGACGCACCCGCAGACCGGCGCGGAGTCGATCGAGAGAGCGCTGGTCCTCGCCGCCAACCAGGGGATCGTGCTCAAGATCGGCGACCGCATCGAGACTGGGCTCCCCGGCCGCATCGTGTACGACGGCGTGCCCGCCAACCTGCGCGACAAGCCCACGCTGGTGAGCGAGCTCGCGAGCACCCGCGCGGGCAGCCAGACTGTCGAGCTCTCTTACCTCTCCGGCGGACTCTCCTGGAAGGCGGACTACGTCGCCGAACTGAGCGCGAAAGACGACAAGCTCGACCTCAACGGCTGGGTCACGCTCACGAATCGCAGCGGCACCTCCTATCCGGACGCGCGCCTGCAGCTCGTCGCAGGAGACGTCAACCGAGTGCGGGACGAGATGCGCCTCGCGGCGAAAGCCGGCCGCATGCGCGACATGGCCGAAGCACCCGCCTCGCAGATGGCGCAGGAATCGCTGTTCGAATACCACCTGTATACCCTGCAGCGGCCGACGACCATCAGCAACAACCAGACCAAGCAGGTGGCGCTGCTCTCCGGGGCGGGCGTTCCGGTGGCGAAGGAGCTGGTGCTCCAGGGCAACGACTACTACTACCGCTCGAGCGTCGGCAACATCGGCCAGAAGTTGAAGGTGGGCGTGTTCGTGCAGTTCGAGAACCGGGAAGCTTCGCGCCTCGGCCTGCCGATGCCCAAGGGCATCGTGCGCGTGTACAAGAAGGACAGCGCCGGCAACGCCCAGTTCGTGGGCGAGGACCGCATCGACC
>JBBDWW010000432.1:0-11879 GCA_040902645.1 Dongiaceae bacterium
GCGACTGGATGCCCGCGCTCGGCTTCACGCAGATCCGCGAACATGCCGGCAAGCGCTATGCCGCGGTAATGGCGATCGAGAACCGGCCCGATCCGTATGTGCAGTTCCTGCGCGAGAATCGCGCGGTCGACGCCTATCTCGGCGACATCGCCGCGCGCGACACGCTGCGCACGCAAGAACGCAAGATTTCCGCGGTGGCGCATCTTTTGCCGCGCACCCTCTATACCGACGATTTCTGCGGCCGCAATGCGCTCGGCCTGATCGAGGCGCTGCCGCGCACCAAGCCCTGGTGTCTCTGGGTCAATTTTCCGGGACCGCATGAACCGTTCGATCCGCCGGGCGAACTCTTGCAGCGCTACGTCAACGTACGCTTTCCCGATCCGATCGCGCCCGATCCTGCCGATGCGAGCAATCACCAGGCGGTGCGGCGGGCTTATGCCGCGATGATGGACGGGATCGATCAATGGATCGGCCGCATCATCAACGCGGTCGCGACGCGCGGCGAGCTCGACCGGACGATCGTGGCCTTCTCCTCCGATCACGGCGAGATGCTCGGCGACCACGGCAAATGGGGGAAGGCCGTCGCGCAGGAAGGATCGCTGCGCATCCCGCTGGTCATCGCCGGGCCGGGTTTCCGCCGCGGCGTCGTCTCGCCCGCACTGGCTGAACTCGCCGATATCGGCGCGACCCTGCTCGATGCGGCGGGAACAGCACCGCCGGAGAATGTCAGAGCCCGCTCGCTCCTGCCGATGCTGGAGGGGCGCGTTCCCGAGACGCAACATCGCTTGCATCAATATGCGGCGCTGGGCGACTGGCGCGCGGCGATGCACGAACAATACAAGGCGGTGCGATGGGCGGACGGGCGGGTTGCGCTCTACGATCTCGCGGCCGATCCGGGCGAGCTCGAGGATTTGGCGGCCGCCAAACCAGGCATCGCCGGGCCGCTCGGCCAATGGCTCGCGCAATATCCCGGTGCCCCGTCGGCCACGCTATAATCGGCCGCCATGATCCCGGACCAGCCTCACCTCCTGGTGGTCGACGACGACAACCGGTTGCGCCAGTTGCTCGGCAAGTTCCTCGCCGAGAACGGCTATCGCATCACGCTGGCGGCCGACGCGGCCGACGCAAGGGCGAAGCTGCGCAATATGGCGTTCGATCTGATCGTCTGCGACATCATGATGCCGGGCGAGAGCGGCCTTGATCTGACGCGCGACCTGCGCCGCGACAATGCGGTGCCGATCCTGCTGCTGACGGCGATGAGCGAAACCGGGGATCGCATCCGCGGCCTCGAGAGCGGCGCCGACGATTATCTGCCCAAGCCGTTCGAACCGCGCGAGTTGCTGCTGCGCATCCAGTCGATCCTGCGCCGCGTGCCGCCGGAGAGCGCGCAGACGACAGAGCTGCGCTTCGGGCCGCTGCGCTTCGACCCGACGCGCCGCCTGCTGCGTCGTGGACCCGAGGAAGTGCGCCTGACCGAAGCGGAATCCGCCCTGCTGGCGACACTTGCGGAACATGCCGGCGCGCCGGTCAGCCGCGAGGCGCTGAGCGGCGGCGGCGACGATAGCGGGCGCGCGGTCGACGTGCAGATCGCGCGGCTGCGGCGCAAGCTCGAGCAGGACCCGCGCTTCCCGCGCTATCTGCAGACGGTGCGCGGGCTCGGCTACATGCTGCAGCCGGATTGAGGGGCGCCGCATGACCGAACGCGTATCCGACGCGATCCGGCCGAGGCCGGGCGGGACGCTCAGCAAGCGGATCAACCGGCTTCTGCCGCGTTCGCTGCTCGGCCGTGCGGTGATGATCCTGGTGACGCCGCTGATCCTGCTACAGGTCGTCGCGACCTGGGTCTTCTATGACAGTTTCTGGGACAAGATCACGCGACGCCTCGCCTCCGCCGTTGCTGGCGACGTCGCCGCCATCGTCGAGCTGATGGTCGCTTCGCCGCCCGGTTCCAACTTCCAGCCGCTGTTCGACATGGCGGAACGCACCATGGAGATCCGGTTCGAATGGCGGCCCGGCGCTACGCTGCCGAACGATCCAGTGGTGACCCGCGAGACGCTGGTCGATATCAAGCTCGCGCGTGCGCTTGCCTCGACCGTTGGACGACCGTTCGCGATCGACAGCCGCTCGATCGAGAAGCTGGTCGAGATCCATGTGCAACTGCCCGACGGGGTGGTGATCGCGACCGTGCCGCGGCTTCGTCTGTTCAGCTCGACGACCTATGTGTTCATCCTGTGGATGGTCGGCACGTCGGTCGCGCTCTTTGCCGTCGCTATCCTGTTCATGCGCAAGCAGATCCGGCCGATCAGACGGCTTGCCGCCGCGGCCGACGCGTTCGGCAAGGGCCGCCCGGTCGAGGATTACGCGCCCAAAGGCGCTGCCGAAGTGCATCTCGCCGGCACCGCGTTCCTGCGCATGCGCGATCGCATCCGTCGCCAGATGGCGCAGCGCACCGAAATGTTGGCCGGGGTGTCGCACGATCTGCGCACGCCACTGACCCGCATGCGGCTCGAGCTCGCCATGATGCCGCCGCATGAATCCGCCGACGAGCTCAAGGCCGATATCGACGAGATGGAGAAGATGCTCGAAGGTTACCTCGCCTTCGCGCGCGGCGAAGGCACCGAGCAGGCACAGCAGGTCGATCTGGCGCCGCTGCTGCGCGAGGCGATCGGCAACGCCGAGCGCGCCGGTGCTTCGATCGAGGCGATCGTGCCGGACGGGCTCGTCACCTGGGTGCGGCCGGATGCGTTCCGGCGCTGCATGAGCAACCTTCTCTCCAATGCGCGGCTGCATGGCGGCAAGGTCGCGGTGACCGCCCGGCGCCTCAAGGAACGGGTCGAGATTGCGATCGACGATGACGGGCCGGGCATACCGGCCGAACATCGCGAGGCGGTATTCCGCCCCTTCTATCGGCTCGACAGTTCGCGCAATTCGGAAACCGGCGGCGTCGGGCTCGGCCTCACCATCGCGCGCGACGTGATGCGCATCCATGGCGGCGATATGGTTCTGGCGGAAAGCCCGCTCGGCGGTCTGCGCGCGCTGATTCGCCTGCCGCTCTGAAGTTTAGAAGAGTCGGCCGCCGTTGGGCACACGATGCCCCGGGCCGATCAGCACGACCTCGTTTGCCTCGTCGGGAAAGCCGAGTACCAAGGCTTCCGACATGAACGGGCCGATCTGTTTCTTCGGGAAATTGACCACGGCCGCGACTTGGCGGCCGATCAGTTCGTCCGCTCTGTAATGTTGGGTGATCTGGGCCGAGCTGCGGCGCGTGCCGATCTCAGGGCCGAAATCGACGGTCATCTTGAAGGCCGGCTTGCGCGCTTCGGGGAACGGTTCGACCGCGAGGATGGTGCCGACCCGGATGTCGATCTTGCGAAAATCGCCGTAGGTGATTTCCGGTTCGACCGGTTCGCTCGTCGCTGCCATGGGTTCATTCCTCGCCGACGCATCGTATTTTCGATGCGCGACCCTAGCAGCGGCCCTGGTACTCGAAAAGCAGCCCGGGACGGAAAGGGTCCCGGAAAAACGAGAGCCGCCGCCCCGGGAGGACTGGGACGGCGGCTCTGTTCGGAGATCGCTCGTAGAGGAATTACTTCCTCGCGGCGCTCTCCTTTACCTTCACGTCGACGGCGACCTTCGCCGGCACGAACGCGTTCTTCACTTCGTCGAGGTTCTCCGACACGCGCTTGCTGATCACGGTGGCGGCTTCGCTGTTGGTCTTCTGGACCATCGTCGCGAGCTCGCTCGTGTTGGCAACCGCCGTCTCGAACATCGACTTCACGGCATCGGCCTGCTTCGCCAGACGCTCGTCGACATTGGCAGCCGACAGGTCCTTGAAGAGCTTCTGCATTTCTTCCGACGCTTCGCGGACCAACTCGGCCTGGCGACGCGCGACGGCCTGGACGCCTTCGAAGGCAACCTGGTTCGCGGCCTGGAAGGCCTCGATGTTCTTGCGCTGCGCAACCATCACCGCATCGATGTCCATCGACGGCATTTTGCCGTTGGCAAACATCTTGCCGAATTCCGAGAACATGCGGCTGTAGTCAGCCTGAAGCTGCGAGAAGTCGGGCATCTTGAGGAGGTCGTAATCGAAACCGTTCTGAACTTTGGCCATGGGTCACTCCTTGTGACGCGCAGTGGGGTCCGGGGAGGCGCCATGGGGTCGGCGCGACAGCTTTTGCTGCACTGCACAACAGCTGACCGGAATATGTGGCCTTGCTGCGCTCGCGTCAAGGAAAATGTTGCACTGCAACAAACTTGAACAAGAGGAAACTTATAACATAATCATTACAATGTATTAGACCGCTTCTTCCGTATGCCGCCTTGCGGTAAAAACACCCTGGCAGAACCGCGCCACGCGGTCCAGCCGGCGCAGGCCCCGGTCGAGCGAGGCCATGGTTTTTGCCCGGTCTTCGCCCTCGTCGCCCAGCCAGACCCGCAGCGCCGGGAGCCAGGCGCCGGCCAGCGCCTGGGCACGCAGCAGCCCGCGCAGACCCGACGAATCGAGGCCGGCGGTTTCGAGCGCGGTTGCCATCGAACAGACCAGGCCGGCCCCGCCGCCGAGCAGGGCGACCGGATCGCGGCTTTGATCCTCGAGGACGGCCGCGATTCCCGGGCGCCAGCGTTCGAGCGCGTCGAATCGCCGCATCAGCACTTCGAACAGCCGGTCGCGCGCCGGACCCACGGTCACGGCACCGGGCGCCATCATGGCCCGGTCGATGCTTCGGCGCAGCCCTTCGAGAATGGCCTGCCGGGATGCGAACTGCCGGTGCAGGTCGCCGAGCGGCATTTCCGCTGCAGCCGCGATATCGGCAAGCGTCAGATGGCGCCAGCCTTGGTCCGCGGCGAGCCGCATCGCGGCATCGATGATTCGTTCTGCCAAATCCGGGCTGGCGGTCGCCGGTTCCGGCGCCGGATCGCTGTCGGCCGCGTGATTTTCAGGACTGCCTGGTTCTGCCATCGCTCGCGCTCCATCCGGGCCCATTGACGGGCCATCGCAGAGATATGGGGTCGGCCTCGTTGCCGGTGAACCCCCACACGAGACAACGGCAATCCGGCTATTTTATGTCGATGACCCGGCCGCCGGTCATGTTCTCGAGATCGGCCGGATGCAGCGGGAAGACGGCCTGCGGCGTACCGGCCGCGGCCCAGATCTCCTCGAAGGCGAGCAAATCGCGATCGATGAATACGATCGGCGGCTCGCGATGGCCGATCGGCGCGACGCCGCCGATCGCGAAACCGCTGCGCTCGCGCACGAAATTTGCGTCGGCTTTGCCGAGTTTTTCGCCCAACGCCGCCGCGATTTTCGTTTCGTCGACGCGGTTGATCCCGCTCGCGATCACCAGCACCGGCGCATCGGATTGCATAGCGCGGAAGACCAGCGACTTGGCGATCTGCGCGACCTCGCAGCCGATCGCCGCGGCTGCATCGGCCGCCGTGCGGGTGCTCGCATCGAACAGCCGCACCTTGCCGTCATGCCCGATTTCGCCGAGCAGCTCCTGGATGCGTCGTGCGGCCGGCGGCAGGGTTTCGGATTCGTTTGCCATCGCGCCTTATTCCGCGAGCTCGCGCGAACGCCGTGTCGCGGCGGCGATCGCATCGGTCAGCAGAGACTGCAACGCTCCATCGTTCATCAGCACTTTCAGCGCCTCCAGCGTCGTGCCGGCGGGGCTCGTGACATTCTGGCGCAACACGGCGGCCGGTTCATCCGAGCGGCGGGCCAGTTCGCCCGATCCCGATACGGTAACGCGCGCAAGCCGCATCGCAAGATCGGCGGGCAGACCGGCTTCGATCCCGGCCTTCGCCAGGCATTCGATCAGCAGGAACACATAGGCCGGGCCGCCGCCCGAGACTGCGGTGACGGCATCGAGATATTTTTCTTCGGCGACCCAATGCACCTCGCCGACCGCGGCGAGCAGCGCATCGGTCAGCGCGCGATCCGCCGCCGTCGCTTTCGCGTTGGCGCAGCAGACGGTGATGCCGCGACCGACCGCGGCCGGCGTGTTCGGCATCGAGCGGACGATCTCCGTATCGGCGCCCAGACCGCGTTCGAAATAGGCGATCGTCTTGCCGGCGGCGATCGAGAGGAACAGCGTGCCGGGCACCGCGAAACGCCGATAGTCCGGCAGCACCTTGTCCATCATCTGCGGTTTGACCGCGAGGACCACGACGCGCGGGCGAAACCCGGCCGGGATCGCGCCGGCATCGGCGACGATCCGCACGCCGCGTTTCGCCTCGTCTGCCAGCGATTCCGGGTTCGGTTCCACCACCACGGCATCGGCCGCAGCCAAGCCGCCGTCGAGCCAGCCGCGCAACAGCGCGCCGCCCATCTTGCCGCCGCCGACCAGCAGCAGCGGCCCCTTCGCGTCGTTCATTCCGTCAATGCCGGATCAGGCCTCGCCGACGGTCTCCACCAGCGCGGCCGCTACCGCCTCCTTCGCGTTCTTCCCGCCCCACAATACGAACTGGAAGGCCGGATAGAAACGCTCGCATTCGGTAACCGCGGTGTCGACCAGATCCTCGAGCTGCTCGGCCGATACGCCGCCGACCCCGCGCATCAGCACGGTATGGCGGAACAGCGGCACCAGTTCGTCGGAGCAGAGGTCGAAATGGCCGAGCCAGAGCTTTTCGTTGATCAGGCTCAGCAACTCGGCCGTGGCCAGCCGTTTCTTTTCCGGCACGCGGAGGTCGAAGAGACAGGAGAAGTACATGGCCGACAGGTCTTCCTGCCAGACAAAGAACAGCCTGAGCTCGCTCCAGCGACCCGGAACTTCGACGACCATCTCGTCCTCGCCCGAGCGGTCGAACCGCCACTCATTGGCATTGACGAGTTCTTCAAGGACGTCGATGGGATTGTTCCGGGGTTCCGTTCGTTCAGCCGCATACATGGCCATGAACCACCCCCAGCCGGTAGGCCGATGCGCGGAGCCCGCCCTGCGGTGGACCGTCCCGGACCCCGACATCTAGCCCTGTTTAGAGGTTGGCCCACCACATCTAGCCTGCCAAAAGGCCGCGGGGGGTTCAAGGAGAGATTTTGGAAATCGGGTAAAGATCGTCCCGGAGCCCCCGGATTCGGCGATAGAAGCCTCAGCCGGCCGCCGGCTCCTCGCCGGTATCGCCATCGGGCGCCGCGGGCGACTGGGTGGGCGCGATCTCGGCTGCTTCGAGCCGCGCTTCGAGCCCGGCAATGCGGGCTTCCAGTCGGGCCACGCGATCCTCGAGCGCACCTTGCTCGGCGCGGGCCCGGGCGGCCATCGCGCGCACCACCTCGAACTCCTCGCGCGCGACCACATCCATGTCGGCGAGGATGCGCGAGAACTGATCCTTCAGCCGCGCTTCGACTTCGCGCTTGATCCCGGTCACGCCCGAGAGGGCGCCGCTCGCAACGCGCGCGAGGTCGTCGAGGATCCGGTTGTCGGTCTGCATGTTCGTATCTCCGCTCTGGTCGGACTTTCACATCCGGTATGGGGAATCTGGTACGGCGCGCCGTTCGAAACAACCGCGCCCGGTTATCAATCGGTCGCGGCGATGAACCCGTCGATCAGCGCATAGAACTCCTTTTCGAGAATGTCGTCCCAGAAACTCCGCCACACATGCGTCGCCGCGACGACCATGTTCTGCGCCGGGTTGACGTAGATGAACTGCCCGTTGACGCCGATCGCGAGATAGGCGCCGTCATCGCCGGGCATCAGCCACCATTGATAGCCGTAACCCAGGGGATAGCCGGGATAGAGCGCGCCGTAATCGACCTGGTCGCCATCGACGGCCGTCGCCGCATCGACCCAGTCGGATGAGAGCAGTTCCGTGCCGTTCCAGGTGCCCCGATGCAGCATGAACTGACCCAGGCGCGCGAAGTCGCGCAACGTCGCCTGGAAGCAGCAGAACGCGATCTCGGTCGCGCCGTCGCCGCGTCCGTCGACGCCCCAGTTCGCATCCGCCTCCATGCCGAGCGGGCCCCAGAGCTTTTCGGCCGCATAAGCGGACAAGGTTTTTCCGCTGACCGCCGTCACCAGCCAGCCGAGTGCCGAGGTGTCGATGCCCTTGTAGTTGAAATCGACGAACGGATCCTGCTTGCGCTCCATCTCCGCGACGAAATCGTTGGCCGGCGTGTTGCGGTAATGAACCGTTTCGAGCCACAGCCGCGAGCTGTCGGACGCGGCGGCGGTGTAATCCTCGATGAAGGCGATGCCCGACGACATCTGCAGGATCGCCTTGATCGGCACGCCCTCATAACCGGTGTCGGTCAGTTCGGGAATGTATTTGTCGATCGGATCGTCGACCGATTCGATCAGCCCGTCGTCGATCGCAAACCCGACCAACGTCGATGCGATCGACTTCGCCACCGACATCGAGGTGAACATCGACGCCTCGTCGGCGCCCAGCGCATAGCGCTCGAAGACGATCGCGTCGTCCTTCAGCACGATAACGCCCGTCGCGCGGCTGAGTTCGAAATATTCGTCGATGCTGCGTTCGGTCGCGCCCCGGACATAGGAGAGATCCTCGATCGGCATGCCGCGAGCGAGTTCGCTGACGTCGCCCGATCGCGGAACAATGCGAACCGGATAGATGTCGTCCCAATGCCGGTACGAACCGATCATGTACGGATCGGACCACATCGAATCGACCGTGCCGACGGGATACTCCTCGGCCTGCGCGAGCGGTGCGGCCAGAACGAGGGCAAGAACCGGTGCCATGCGGCGCAGATTCTTCAACCCAGAAAGGATCGGCATGAACGACGTCGCTTTCTGGCCATCCGGCGGGCGCAACGCCCCGGACAGCCGATCCGACGCGGCCTTATTGCCGGTCGGTGCAGTTCCAGAGTAAGCATCCTAGCAATGTCACTGCTCCTCATCGACTACCCCGCCATCGACCCGGTCCTGTTCCAGATCGGCCCGGTGGCGATCCGCTGGTACGCACTCGCCTATATCGTCGGGCTGGTGCTCGGCTGGCGTTACTGCGTGTGGCTTGCCGGCAAACCGCCGCTGGCGCTCGGGCGCGAGCTGTTCGACGATTTCATGGTCTGGGCGATCGTCGCGGTCCTGCTCGGCGGTCGTCTTGGCTACGTGCTGTTCTACAAGCCCGGATATTATCTCGATAATCCGCTGGCGATCCCGGCGCTGTGGGAAGGCGGCATGTCCTTCCATGGCGGCCTGATCGGCATGATCGTCGCGCTCATCGTATTCACGCGCCGGCGCGGTGTGCCGTTCTTCGCGGTGATGGATGTGATCGCAGCGGCGACGCCGATCGGGCTCTTCTTCGGGCGCATCGCCAATTTCATCAACGGCGAACTGTACGGCAAGCAGACCGACGTCGCCTGGGCGATGATCTTCCCAAATGGCGGCCCACTGCCGCGCCATCCGAGCCAGCTTTACGAGGCCGCGCTCGAAGGGATCGTGCTTTTCATCGTCCTCTATATCGTGGCGCGCCATAGCGATGCGCGCACGCGACACGGTTTCATCAGCGGCCTGTTTCTTGTCGGCTATGCGCTCTCGCGAATCCTGGTCGAATTCTTCCGCGAACCCGATGCGCATCTCGGGATGCTCGGCGGGATCGCATCGATGGGCCAGCTGCTTTCCATTCCGATGCTGCTGTTCGGCCTCTGGCTGATGGCGCGCGCACGGCCGGCACCGACACCGGTCTCGTGACGCCCCCGGCCTCTCCGCTGGTCGAGGCGCTGGTGCGCCGCATCCGCACCGACGGACCGCTCACCGTTGCGGACTACATGGCCGAAGCGCTCGGCCATCCCGAGCATGGCTATTACGCGACGCGCGATCCGTTCGGCGCGGCCGGCGATTTCGTCACCGCACCCGAAGTGAGCCAGATGTTCGGCGAGCTCATCGGGTTGTGGGCGCTCTTCAACTGGATGGCGACCGGCGGTCCCGTTCCCTTCAATTTCGCGGAACTCGGACCCGGCCGCGGCACGCTGATGGCCGATGCGCTGCGCGCGGCCCGGATCCGGCCCGCGTTTCTCGATGCGATGCGGCTGCATCTGGTCGAGACCAGCCCGACTTTGCGCGACCGCCAGCAGGAATTGCTGCTGCCCCTGACCGCCGGGCTCGAACCGCCCGAATGGCACGATGCGCTGAACGATCTGCCGGATGGTCCGTTGTTTCTGATCGCCAACGAATTCTTCGATGCGCTGCCGGTGCATCAGTATGAGCGCACGCCGGCCGGCTGGCGCGAACGCGCCATCGGATTCGATGCGACAACGGGTCGGCTCCACTGGCAGCATGTTCCACCCGGCGCGACATTGGGACTGCTCGATCCCGGTCAGCGCGCACTGCCGGCCGGCAGCATCGTCGAGGTCGCACCGTCGGCGCTGACCCCTGCCGCCGAGATCGGCCAGCGCATCGTGCAGCATGGCGGTGCCGCCCTGATCGTCGATTACGGCGCATCGCTGCCGACAGGGGTGCCGACCTTCCAGGCCGTGCGCCGCCATCTCCGGCACGATCCGCTCGATACGCCCGGCGAGGCCGATCTGACCGCCCATATCGATTTCGGCGCAATCGCGCGCGCCGCGGGCGAAACCGGCGCGCGGGTCTGGGGGCCGATCCCGCAGCGCGTGCTGCTCGAACGGCTCGGCATCCGCGAACGCGCCGCCCAGCTCGGCGAAGATGCGACGGCCGATCAGAAGGCCGATATCGAAGCCGCTTTGGTGCGCTTGCTCGACGAGACGCAGATGGGCAATTTGTTCAAGGCCATGGCCATCACCGTCGGCGATGCACCGCCGCCCGGCTTCGCCGCCGACGAGTACGACATGCCATCGCAGCGCGGGAGGGATATCGAACCGTGAGCGCCATCGAGACCGATCTGCTGGCGCCGCTGCGCGGCGTGCGGCACGCCTTTCTGACCCGCGAAGGCGGCGTCAGCGAAGGCATCTACGAATCGCTCAATTGCGGCTTCGGCTCGAAAGACGATCCGGCGCATGTCGCCGAGAACCGTCGCCGCGCGGCGGCGGCGCTCGACGTGCCGGCCGATGGTCTCGTGACCGCCTATCAGACGCACAGCACGCGCGTTGCCACGGTCGAGCAGCCGCACAAGGCCGACAACGCACCCGACGTCGATGCGATGATCACCGACCGGCCCGGCATCGCACTCGGCATTCTCACCGCCGATTGCGCACCGGTGCTGCTGGCCGATGCCGAAGCGCGCATCATCGGCGCGGCGCATGCCGGCTGGCGTGGTGCCATCTCGGGCATTGTCGAGGAGACGGTTGCCGCGATGACGCAGAAGGGCGCACAGCCCGCGCGCATCCATGCGGCGATCGGGCCCTGCATCGGGCCACGCTCCTATGAGGTCGGACCGGAGTTTCCGGCGCCGTTCCTCGCGCAAGACGAGGCGAACGCGCGATATTTCCGCCCGTCGGCACGCGCCGATCATTATCTGTTCGACCTGCAGGCCTATGTCGAATCGCGCCTTCATGCCGCCGGTGTTCGCGCCGTCGCACGTTTGCCCGCCGACACCTGCGCCGAGCCGGAACGTTTCTTCAGCTATCGCCGCACCGTCCTTGAAGGCCGGCGCGATTACGGACGACTGCTCTCGATCATCGCATTGGAGGACTGATCATGGCGCTGCATTTCAGCCGCGAGGAACTGGCCGGTCGGCGCGCCCGCGCGGCGGAGGCGATGCAGGCGCGCGGTCTCGACGGCATGCTGATCTTCCGCCAGGAGAGCATGTACTACCTGTCCGGTTACGACACGTTCGGTTACGTCTTTTTCCAGTGTCACTATCTGGGCGCCGACGGGCGGCTGATGCTTTTAACGCGCGCACCCGATCTGCTGCAGGCGCAGCACACCTCGACGATCGAGGATATCCGAATCTGGGTCGACGGGCCCGAGGCGAAGCCGGCGACGGCGGCCATGGCGGCGACCCTCGCCGCGCGC
>JBBDWW010000433.1:0-1743 GCA_040902645.1 Dongiaceae bacterium
CCATGATGCCCGGGATTTCCTTGAACTGCCGGCGCACCTCGACCACCACCGAACCAGCCGCGCGGCCGACCGCCATCATGCCGAGCGCACCGAACAGGAACGGCAGCAGCCCGCCGACGAACAGGCCGATCACCACATACGGATCCTGCAGGCGGAAGTTGATGTCGAGCGTCGGGAAATAGTGCTTGAGATCTTCGGTATAGGCCGCGAACAGCACGAGTGCCGCGAGACCCGCCGAACCGATCGCATAGCCCTTGGTCACCGCCTTGGTGGTGTTGCCCACGGCATCCAGCGCGTCGGTCGTCTTGCGGACGTCCGGCGGCAGGTCGGCCATTTCGGCAATGCCACCGGCATTGTCGGTGACCGGCCCGAAGGCATCGAGCGCGACCACCATGCCGGCGAGCGCCAGCATCGTGGTCGCCGCGATCGCGATGCCGAACAGGCCCGCGAACGCATGCGCGATGAAGATGCCGGCGCAGATCACGATCACCGGCAGCGCCGTCGCTTCCATCGAAACGGCGAGGCCCTGGATGATGTTGGTCGCATGGCCCGTCAGCGACGCCTTGGCGACGCTCTTCACCGGGCGATACGCCGTCGAGGTGTAATACTCCGTGATCCAGATCAGGAGCCCGGTGACGCCGAGCCCGACCAGCGCACAGAAAAACAGGTCGCTGCCCCGAACCGACAATTCGCCGAGCTGCATCACGGTCGAGAAGCCGATCATCCACGCCGTCAGCGCGGCGATCAGCCCGCCGGAAACGACGGCCGACACCAGGAACCCGCGATAGAGCGCGCCCATGATGTTGCCGCTCGCACCGAGCTGCACGAAGAACGTCCCGATGACCGATCCGATGATGCAGGCGGCCCCGATTGCCAGCGGGAACAGCATCAGCAGTTCCTGCTGGGCCGGCACCGCCGAGAAGATCGCGGCCAGCAGCATGGTCGCAACGACCGTCACCGCATAGGTCTCGAACAGATCGGCCGCCATGCCGGCGCAGTCGCCGACATTGTCGCCCACGTTGTCGGCGATGACCGCCGGATTGCGCGGATCGTCTTCGGGAATGCCGGCTTCGATCTTGCCCACGAGGTCCGCGCCGACATCCGCACCCTTGGTGAAGATGCCGCCGCCGAGACGCGCGAAAATCGAGATCAGCGAGGCGCCGAACGAGAGCGCGACCAGCGCCTCGAGGACGCTGCGCTGCTCGAAGCCCATGCCGGTCAGCACGAAGTAATAGATCGCGACGCCGAGCAGGCCGAGACCGACCACCAGCATGCCGGTGATCGCACCCGCCTTGAAGGCGATGGCGAGCGCAGGCTTGAGGCCCTGGCGCGCCGCCTCGGCCGTGCGCACGTTGGCGCGCACCGAGACGTTCATGCCGACATAACCGGCAGCACCCGAGAGGATGGCGCCGATCGCAAACCCGATTGCAACCTGCAATCCGAGCGCGAAACCGAGAATGACGCCGACGACGACGCCGACGATGGCGATCGTCGTGTACTGGCGGTTGAGATAGGCGCGCGCGCCTTCCTGTACGGCCGCCGCGATTTCGCGCATGCGATCGGTGCCGGTTCCCGCCGCCATGACGACGCGCGTTGCATAGGCGCCGTAGGCGAGCGCCAGCACGCCGCAGGCAATGATTAGCCAATGGACTTCTGACATGACCCCTTCCCGTCCCGAAAAGTGGAACACCCGCCGAACCCGGGCGAATCGCCTGGCCGACCGGTAATTGACCCCGAAAAAGC
>JBBDWW010000434.1:0-1739 GCA_040902645.1 Dongiaceae bacterium
GTGCGAGTTCGACTATTCCGGGACGCAGGCGTGCAAGACCCTAAAGGAAGAGGGCTACCGCGTCGTCCTCGTCAATTCCAATCCCGCCACGATCATGACCGATCCGGATCTGGCCGATGCGACCTACATCGAGCCGATTACGCCCGAGATCGTAGCCAAGATTATCGAGAAAGAGCGCTACGTCGTGCCGGGCGGCTTTGCGCTCCTGCCGACCATGGGTGGGCAGACCGCGCTGAACACCGCGCTCTCGCTCCGCAAGATGGGGACGCTCGAGAAATTCGACGTGGAAATGATCGGCGCGACGGCCGAGGCGATCGACAAGGCGGAGGATCGCGAGCTTTTTCGCAATGCGATGAAAAAAATCGGCCTTGAGACGCCACGCTCGCACCAGGTGAAGACGCTGGCGGGCGCGCTCGAGGCGCTCGAAGATATCGGCCTGCCCGCGATCATCCGGCCGAGCTTCACGCTTGGCGGCACCGGCGGCGGTATCGCCTATAACAAGGCCGAGTTCATCGACATCATCGACCGCGGCATTGACGCGTCGCCGACGAACGAGGTGCTGGTCGAGGAAAGCGTGCTCGGCTGGAAGGAATACGAGATGGAAGTGGTCCGCGACAAGGCGGACAACTGCATCATCGTCTGCTCGATCGAGAACATCGACCCGATGGGCGTGCATACGGGCGACTCAATCACGGTAGCACCGGCGCTGACGCTCACCGATAAAGAATACCAAATCATGCGCGACGCCTCGATCGCGGTGTTGCGCGAGATCGGCGTCGAAACGGGCGGATCGAACGTGCAGTTTGCGGTCGATCCGAAGACCGGGCGTCTGATCGTCATCGAAATGAATCCGCGCGTGTCGCGTTCGTCGGCCTTGGCGTCGAAGGCCACGGGCTTTCCGATTGCGAAGGTCGCGGCGCGGCTCGCGGTCGGCTACACGCTCGACGAGATCGCAAACGACATTACAGGCGGCGCCACGCCCGCCTCCTTCGAGCCCACGATCGATTATGTGGTCACGAAGATTCCGCGCTTTGCCTTCGAGAAGTTTCCGGGCGCGGAGCCTCTGCTCACGACTTCGATGAAGTCCGTGGGCGAAGCGATGGCCATTGGCCGGACATTCAAGGAGTCGCTGCAAAAGGCGCTACGCTCGCTCGAAACGGGTCTCAGCGGGCTCGACGAAATCGAGATTGAAGGGATCGGTCAAGGCGATGACCGGAACGCGATCCGCGGCGCGCTCGGCACGCCGATGCCGGACCGGCTCTTGAAGGTCGCGCAAGCCATGCGGCTCGGATTTCCCGACAGCGAAATCCACGAATATTGCCGGATCGATCCTTGGTTTCTCGCGGAGATCCGCGAGATCGTCGAGTGCGAGGCCGAAATCCGGGCGAAAAATCTGCCGACGACCGCGGGTGCGTTGCGTCGCCTGAAGGCGCAGGGTTTCTCCGATGCGCGGCTCGCGATGCTGACCAACTTGAGCGAAGAAGAAGTGTCGAAGCGGCGCCGCGATCTCGGCGTGCGGCCTGTCTACAAGCGCATCGATACCTGCGCGGCCGAATTCGCGAGCCCCACCGCCTATATGTATTCGACCTATGAAACGCCGTTCGCGGGTGCGCCAGCGGACGAAGCTCGGCCGTCGGACAAGAACAAGATTGCGATCCTGGGCGGCGGGCCGAACCGGATCGGGCAGGGCATCGAGTTCGACTATTGCTGCTGCCACGCCTGCTTCGCGCTTGCCGACG